>CALHWU010000213.1 GCA_938039795.1 uncultured Muribaculaceae bacterium | reverse complement strand
GCCTCACAGAAACCCATCGACCTCCTGACGGTCACCGACCAGCTCAAACTCAACGGCACACTTGAAGAGGTCGGCGGTCCGGCCTTTGTCGTGCGTCTGACCTCAAATGTGGCGTCGGCGGCCAATGTCGAGTTCCATGCCCGCATCGTGGCTCAGAAATATCTGGCGCGAGAGCTTATCTCGTTCAGCTCTACGATCGGGTCGAAGGCTTTTGACGAGAGCCTCGATGTCGACGACCTGCTTCAGGAGGCCGAGGGCAAACTCTTCGAGATCTCTCAGCGCAACGTCAAGAAGGATGTGACACAGATCGACCCCGTGATAACGAGCGCCATCGAGCAGATACAGGCGGCGGCAAACCGTACGTCGGGTCTCAGCGGCCTCGAATCGGGTTTCCACGAACTCGACAAACTGACTTCAGGCTGGCAGAACTCCGACCTTATAATCATCGCCGCACGCCCGGCCATGGGTAAAACGGCATTCGTGCTCTCGATGGCCAAAAACATGGCAGTGAATGTAAACATTCCGGTGGCAATCTTCTCGCTTGAAATGAGCAACCTTCAGCTCGTGAACCGTCTGATAAGCAATGTCTGTGAACTCGGCGGCGAGAAGATCAAGAGCGGACAGCTGTCGCCCATGGAGTGGGATCAGCTGATGAGTCGCGTCAAGGAGCTTCAGGACGCACGCCTTTACATTGACGATACGCCGTCGCTTTCGATCCTTGAGCTTCGCACGAAAGCCCGACGACTTGTCAGGGAACATCAGGTGAGATTCATAATCATCGACTATCTTCAGCTTATGAACGCTACCGGCATGAAGTTCGGCAGCCGCGAGCAGGAAGTGTCGATGATATCACGTTCGCTTAAGCAGCTTGCCAAGGAACTCGACATCCCTATAGTGGCTCTTTCGCAGCTCAACCGATCGGTAGAGACCCGCGGCAAGGATGGCGACCGCGACAGCAAGCGTCCTCAGCTCTCCGACTTGCGTGAGTCTGGCGCCATAGAGCAGGACGCTGATATCGTCTGCTTCATCCATCGCCCGGAATACTATCTACGGTCTGACACCGATATGGAAGGGCGGAATATACGCGGACTTGCCGAATTTATCGTGGCGAAACACCGTAGCGGACGCGTGGATGACGTCAAGATGCGTTTCCGCAAGGAATTCGCCAGATTTGAGAATTGGGAAGAGGGACCGATGGTATCAGCTGTATCAGTCGGTTCAAAAATGAATGCTTCGGGGCCTGACGGTGATATGCCGCTGACACCGGGAGCCGCGTCGTTCTCAGGTGGAACGGCCGATTTTCTCGGGCCTGCGTCGGACGATCCGACACCGTTCTGACACGCGCCGCTGTAACACTTTCCCTGCTTTTTTTTGCCGCGAATCCTGGCGGAGGCAAACTTTTTTATCTGACACGTGTTAAGTTTATAAAAACAAACACAAATCATCAAAAGTCATATGAAAAAGTTCTTATTAATCGCCGCTGTGATGCTCGGATGCTCGACGGCTTTTGCCCAGAATCTCGACAAGAACGAGGCTAAGCAGATTTCGGCCTTTCTGGCCCAGACCTCAGAAAATGGCACAACTAATGCCCAGGCGCTGAATGTAGCTAATCCGGCTCAATTGAGCGGAGTGGAAGGGCTGACTATTGCAGGCGGTCATGTGACTGCCATAGAATGGAAAGACAAGCATCTTGCCGGACAGCTTTCGCTGACCGGATTCCAGGCGCTGACAAAGGTCGATGTCTCCCGCAACAAGCTGACGTCGGTTTCTGTCGTCAACTCCCCGGCACTTACCGAACTCAACGCAAGCCGCAATGTGCTTACGGCTGCAAATCTTCAGCAGTGCCCGGTGCTTCAGAAAGTGACAATCTACAAAAACCGTCTGTCGGACAACGTGAATTTCGACGGAGTGCCGTCGCTCAAGAATCTCAATGTTTCCAACAATCTTTTTGTGGAACTCAACGTGTCAAATGTAGAGCAGCTGCAGACCCTCAACTGTCAGGGCAACCATCTTGAATCACTGAATGTATCAGGGTGCGCCAATCTGAAGAACCTCTATTGCGGCTACAACAAGCTTACGAGCCTTAACCTTGCCGGAGTGGAAAGCCTGCAGAATCTTAATGTGGACGACAACCAGATAACTACGATGATTGTAAGCGGACTGCCTTCGCTCTTCACTTTCATCTGCTCCGACAACAACATGGTGACTCTCGGACTTCGCGACTGCAAGAACCTGTCGGATCTCGTATGCTCCTACAACGATCTGACCACCCTCGACGTAAGCAATTGCCCGAATCTTCTCTTCGTCGACTGTTCATATAATGATCTGACTACTCTCAATCTCTCGAATCAGACATTCCTGCAGCGCCTGCTCTGCGACAACAATCAGCTGACCACGCTCGACGTATCATTCGACCAGGCACTGACCTACATCAACTGCCGTTACAACCAGATACTGGATTTCCGCACTATCGGATGCTCGAATCTGAGGATGGTGGCCTGTCAGTGGAACTATTGATCAGCGTCAGGTTACCGGCAGGAGTGGCGTAACGACATTCCATCAGTTCAATACAACATGATCACGGGGGGCTATGGCGACCGGCCAGGGCCCCTCGCGGTTTTGAATATGCTGCTAGGAAGTGTCGGACCTTATTGCCGGCAGGCCGGCACTTTGACGAATAGCGCTTTTTTCGTAACTTTGCGGCGAAAATCAGGAAAATAATGAAGAATATCCGAAACTTCTGCATAATTGCCCATATTGACCACGGCAAGAGTACTCTTGCCGACAGACTGTTGGAATACACTCATACTGTGGAGGGCAAAGCTCTTCAGGCACAGGTGCTTGACGATATGGATCTGGAGCGTGAGCGAGGAATCACTATCAAGAGCCACGCCATACAGATGAACTATACTTCGGGCAATGAACATTATGTGCTTAACCTGATTGATACCCCGGGTCATGTGGATTTCTCCTATGAGGTATCCCGCTCCATAGCAGCCTGCGAAGGAGCCCTTCTTATAGTGGATGCATCCCAGGGCATTCAGGCGCAGACGATCTCCAATCTGTACATGGCCATCGACAATGATCTGGAGATCATCCCGGTAGTCAACAAAGTGGATCTTGACAGCGCGAAGCCAGAAGAGGTGGAGGATCAGATAGTGGATCTTCTCGGATGTGACCACTCGGATATAATCCGCGCTTCCGGCAAAACTGGGCAGGGCATTCCCGAGATTCTTGAGGCCATCATATCGAGGATTCCCGCTCCTAAAGGGAATCCTGAAGCGCCGCTTCAGGCTCTGATATTCGACTCGGTGTTTAATCCGTTCCGCGGTATCATAGCATATTACAAGATAGTCAACGGCACTATCAGGCGTGGCGATTTCGTCAAGTTCGTGTCAACCGGCAAGGAGTATAACGCTGATGAAATAGGTGTGCTCAAACTCGAAATGTCGCCTCGTGAAGAGCTTTCGGCTGGCAATGTGGGCTACATTATCTCAGGCATCAAGACTTCAAGGGAGGTAAAAGTGGGCGATACGATAACCCACGTGCAGCGTCCCTGCGATCAGGCTATCGAAGGCTTTGAGGAAGTGAAGCCTATGGTATTTGCTGGAGTCTACCCCATAGAGACGGAGGATTTCGAGAATCTGCGGGCGTCGCTTGAAAAACTTCAGCTAAATGACGCGTCGCTGACTTTTCAGCCTGAATCGTCGGCCGCTCTCGGTTTCGGATTCAGGTGCGGATTTCTCGGGCTGCTCCATATGGAAATCATACAGGAGCGTCTCGGCAGAGAGTTTGACATGGATGTGATCACAACGGTGCCCAATGTCTCTTACCGTGTGTTCGACAAGCAGGGCCATATGACTGAAGTCCATAATCCTTCGGGACTTCCGGAGGCCACGCTGATCGACCATATAGA
>CALHWU010000212.1 GCA_938039795.1 uncultured Muribaculaceae bacterium | reverse complement strand
CCGCTATCATCTCGGTCGGGTTGATGATGTCATAGCTGTGCTCGCAGAAATGATGACCCTTCTCAAGCAGCTCGTGCTCAAGCTCGCGGATATTGTTGATGCGTCCGACGGTCACTATCGCGAACTTGCCGAGATGACAGTTGACGATAATGGGCTGTGCGTCGGTGTCGCTTATGACACCTATGCCCTGACGGCCTGAAAACTCATGCAGGTCGCCCTCGAACTTCGTTCGGAAATATGAATTCTCGATATTATGGATAGAGCGGCTGAACACTCCGTTGTCGACTGTGGCCATGCCGGCACGCTTGGTGCCCATATGGCTGTTGTAGTCGACGCCGTAAAAAAGCTCGCTTACGCAGTCGGAACGCTTCGATACTCCGAAAAATCCTCCCATATCTTAATGTTTATGGTTTTCAATCCATTTGCGGGCATTGACAAAAGCGTCAATCCACGGCGTCACTTCATCCGAGCGGCGCGATGACGGATAGTAGCCGCACTGCCACGGGAAGATCGCTCTCTCCAGATGGGGCATCATGGCCAGATGGCGGCCGTCGGCCGAGCAGATGCCGGCCACAGCGCCGCGCGATCCGTTGGGATTGCCCGGATAGGACGAATAGCTGTAGCGGGCCACTACATTGTAATTCTCCATAGGCATCGGCAGCACGAACTTGCCTTCGCCGTGGGCCACCCAGATGCCGGTCTTCATGCCCGACAGCGGGCCGAACATCACGGAGTTGTTCTCGGGCACTGTGACGCCGAGGAACTGCGATTCGAACTTGTGACTGTCGTTATGCTCCATGCGTGCGCGCTTGGGATGCTCTGGATTGATCAGGTTGAGCTCCACCATCAGCTGGCAGCCGTTGCATATGCCCAGGCTGAGAGTGTCGTTGCGCTTATAGAACCGTTCGAGCGCCTTGCGGGCGTTGTCGTTCCAGAGGAAACCTCCGGCCCAGCCTTTTGCGGAGCCGAGCACGTCGGAATTGGAGAAGCCGCCGCAGAACACTATCATGTTGACGTCCTCCAGTGTCTCGCGACCGCTCATGAGGTCGGTCATATGCACGTCCTTCACGTCAAATCCTGCGAGATAGAGCGAATAGGCCATCTCACGGTCGCCGTTAACGCCTTTTTCCCTTATTATGGCAGCTTTGACTCCCGACTTGGCATGGCGTCCGAGCGTCAGGCCGCGCGAGGCGAGCTTGCCGTCGAAGCCCTTGGGCAGACGGTAGCGTATCGGCTGTTTCTTATAGTTCTCAAAACGGCTCGCAGCCTGCTTCGGACCGCTCTGGCAGCAGTCGAGCAGATACGACGGACGCATCCACACGTCGCGAAGCCAGTCTATGCCGAGGAGAGTCTCCTCCCCGTTATGATTTATCATAAGCACTCGCTCGTCAGCGGGAGCGCCGATCACGAAATGCTTCACGCCTGCCTTGTCGAGCAGCTCCTTGGCCTTGTCGGCCTTGTCATCGGCAATCTGGAGCACGACGGCGGGATTCTCGGCGAAGAGTATCTTGACGAGATCGCTCTCTCCAGAAGCCACAAATGCGTCGGTATTCACCTCTATGCCCCCCTTCGTGTTAGCAAACGTCATTTCCAGCAAAGTGGTCACCAGACCGCCTGCGGATACATCGTGGGCGGCCATTACGGATCCGCGTGCCACAAGTTTCTGGACAGCATTGAAGGCTGCGGCAAACTTCTCGTTGTCGGCCACTGTGGGGGCCTCGGCGCCCAAACGGTTCATGGTCTGTCCGAGAGCCGAGCCACCAAGCTTCAGAGCGTCGGATGAGAAGTCGACATAAATAAGCTGCGATTTCTTGGGCTGCAACACAGGGCTGACAGTCCGCTTAACGTCGGTCACCTCGCCGGCGGCGGATATGATCACCGTACCTGGAGCGAACACCTTGTCGTCACCATATTTCTGAGTCATCGACAGACTGTCCTTGCCGGTAGGAATATTTATGCCGAGAGCGCAGGCGAAATCGCTGCACGCCTCAACAGCCTTGTAGAGTGCGGCGTCCTCGCCGGCATTTTTGCAGGGCCACATCCAGTTGGCACTGAGGCTGACACTCTTCAGTCCCTGCTTCAAAGGCGCGCCGACAATGTTTGTAAGAGCCTCGGCAACAGCCATAACCGAACCCTTTGCCGAATCGGCAAGCGCAACCTGCGGAGCGTGACCTATCGAAGTGGCGATACCCGAGCGGCCGGTGTAGTCGAGAGCAACCACGCCGCAATCGCTCAACGGCAGCTGGATCTCGCCCTGACACTGCTGA
>CALHWU010000211.1 GCA_938039795.1 uncultured Muribaculaceae bacterium | reverse complement strand
TATAAAATAACAGGCTTTTCGGGAAAACATGGCATTTTTAAATGAAAGAGCCGTGGCAAAAAATAAGTTTTTTGAACAAAAATGGGTTGCAGAAGATAAATTTTATATATCTTTGCATCATCAAACAACAATCCGAAAGATGAACCACCGTTTTTACGCATACTTTTTTTATTACTTTTATTCTGGCCGAATAGAAGGGATTCAGCATGCGTGAAGAGATCAGGACATCGACTACACGACGATTGATAAAGACTACGATAACAGAATCCCGACAGCCAAAAGCTTTCGGGATTTTTTTGATAGAACAGATAAACGACAATGGATATCCAACGCAAAAAAAGAGTGACGATACAGGGCGTGGCTGGATGCTATCACGACGCGGCCGCCCGGGGGTATTTCGGCAACGAACAGATCGACACGCTACCGTGCGACTCGTTCGTGGAAATGTTCGACGCCCTCGCGGCCGATGCCTCACTCATAGGCATCCTGGCCATCGAGAACACCATTGCCGGAGCACTCCTGCAGAACCACGAACTGCTCCGTAAAAGCGATATGTGCATAGTGGGCGAATACAAGATGAGGATTTCACACGTGCTCGCCGCTCTTCCCGGACAGACCATCGACGAACTTACCGAAGTCAACTCCCATCCGATGGCCCTGATGCAGTGCGAGCAATATCTGCGCCGTCACCCGAATCTGAAGATGATAGAAAAATTCGACACTGCAGGAAGCGCCCGGGAGATAGCCGAGAACAACCTTACGGGCCATGCGGCCGTTTGCGGCGAATACGCCGCCGGTCTCTACGGCCTCAACGTGCTCGAACGCTCCATTGAGACCAACAAACGCAACTTCACCCGTTTTCTCATCATCGCCGATCCGCTTTTAGGCCAGGAACTGCTTCGGGGAAAAGGCGAGCCCGACAAAGCATCCATAGCCTTCACGCTCCCCCACACCCACGGCGCGCTGTCGAAGGTGCTGACCATCTTCTCTTTCTACGACATGAACCTGTCGAAGATACAGTCGATGCCGATCATAGGCCGCGAATGGGAATACCGCTTCTACGTCGACCTGACTTTCGACAGTCAGCTCCGTTTCCGACAGGCTATCGAGGCCGTGCGTCCGCTCATCAATGATCTGAAGATACTCGGAGAATACAACGAATGCAAAAACCAACTCTGACCGTCATGACAAAAGAGATAAAGCCCGCCACAAGAGTGAGCGAGGTCAAAGAGTACTATTTTTCCAAGAAACTGCGCGAAGTAGCCCGTCTCAATGCCGAGGGGCGCGACATTATTTCACTCGGCATCGGAGGCCCCGACCGGATGCCGGCCGACGAAGTGATCGACACCCTCTGCGACGAGGCCCGCAAGGAGGGGAACCACAGCTATCAGTCCTATACCGGGCTGCCGGAACTGCGCAAGGCCTATGCCGGCTTCTACCGCCGGTGGTATGGCGTCGACCTGAACCCCGACAATGAGATACTCCCGCTCATCGGCAGCAAGGAGGGAATACTGCACATATCGCTCGCACTGCTCAACCCCGGCGACGGCGTGCTCGTGCCGAATCCCGGCTACCCCACCTACACCTCAGTCAGCCGTCTGGCCCAGGCCGATGTATTCCACTATGACCTCACAGAAAAGAACGGCTGGTATCCCGACTTCGGCCAGCTCGAAAAAATGCCGCTCGACCGCATAAAGCTTATGTGGGTCAACTATCCCCATATGCCTACCGGCACCCCGGCCACGATGGAACTGTTCGAGCGGCTTGTCGACTTCGGCCGTCGCCACGGCATAGTCATAGCCCACGACAACCCCTACAGCTTCATCCTCAACGAAAAGCCCATGAGCCTTCTGCAGGTTGAGGGAGCCAAGGATGTGGCCATTGAGCTCAACTCCATGAGCAAGAGCCACAACATGGCCGGATGGCGTATGGGCATGCTTGCATCCAACCCGACCATGATCGAATGGATACTGAAAGTGAAGTCGAATATCGACAGCGGACAGTTCCGCCCGATGATGCTCGCCGCCACCAAAGGACTCGCGGCCGACGCCGACTGGTACAGGAGCGTCAACGCCACCTACGCACGGCGCCGCGAAATCGCCGAAGAGATCATGACCGCGCTCGGATGCACGTTCGACCCCTCCCAGCGAGGCCTCTTCCTCTGGGGCCGGATAGCCGACAGCGAGAGCGGAAGCGAGGCCGTGGCCGACCGCGCCCTCTACGAGGCGCGCGTGTTTGTCACCCCCGGATTCATATTCGGCAGCAACGGCGACCGCTACATACGCATATCGCTCTGCGCCACCGAAGAGAAAATGTGCGAGGCCCTCGACAGAATAAGAAAATCACAAATAAACAACAAATAATTCAACAACATCAACGTCAGTAACAAAACAATGGAAGATCTGCAACCCATCACCTTCGAGGGCATTGATCCTGAGCGTCCCCTCGTCATAGCCGGCCCATGCAGCGCCGAAACCGAAGAACAGGTGCTGTGCACAGCCAGCGAACTCGCCGCCAACGGCATCAGAATATTCCGCGCCGGAATATGGAAACCCCGCACAAAACCGGGCGGATTCGAAGGCGTAGGAGCCCCGGGCCTCGAATGGCTGAAAAAAGTCAAGGAGACTACCGGCATGTACACCGCCACCGAGGTCGCCACCCGCCAGCACGTCAACGACGCACTCGCCGCCGGAGTCGACATACTCTGGATCGGCGCCCGCACATCGGCCAATCCTTTCGCGATGCAGGAGATCGCCGACACCATTAAAGAGTCGGGCCGCACCGACATCACCGTACTCGTGAAGAACCCCGTCAATCCCGACATCGAGCTGTGGATCGGCGCAATGCAGCGCATCTACAATGCAGGCATACGCCGGCTGGGAGCTATCCACCGCGGATTCAGCACATACGGCAAGCATCTCTACCGCAACATGCCGCAGTGGCACATTCCTACCGAACTGCGCCTGCGCTTCCCGTCGCTGCCTATCATCGTCGATCCCTCCCATATCGGAGGCAAACGCGAACTGATCGCCCCGCTGTCGCAGCAGGCCCTCGACATGGGCTTCAACGGCCTTATCATCGAGAGCCATTGCGATCCCGACAAGGCCTGGAGCGACGCCTCGCAGCAGGTGACGCCGGAGATCCTCAACTTCATACTCAACACACTCGTGGTGCGCGACTCGCGCCAGTCGACCGAAAATCTCACCCTTCTGCGCCAGCAGATCGACCAGATCGACAACGACCTGCTCGAAACCCTGTCGAAACGAATGAGAGTCTCGCGCGAAATCGGACAGTACAAGAAGGAGCACCGCATGCCCGTAGTACAGGCCGGACGCTACAACGACGTCATCCGCACACGCGTGAAACTCGGCCAGGAAATGGGCATGGACGAAAACTTCATGCGCACCATCCTTCTCGCCATCCACGACGAGTCGGTGCGACAGCAGATAGAGGTGTTGAACGACCGCGCACGCTGACCCGCCATGAGAATACTCATAATGGGAGCAGGCAAGATGGGATCGTTTTTCAGCGACCTGCTCTCGTTCACCCACGAAGTTGCGGTCTACGATCCCGACCCGAAGCGCCTGCGCTTCACCTACAACGCCCAGCGTTTCCAGAATCTCGACGAGATCGACAGCTTCCACCCCGAAATGGTGATCAACGCGGCAACGGTGAAATACACGCTTGACGCCTTCAAAGCCGTCCTACCACACCTCGATCCGACCTGCATACTGTCGGATATCTCGTCGGTGAAGACCGGTCTGCCGGATTTTTACGCGACGTGCGGCCATCCGTTCGTATCCACCCACCCGATGTTCGGCCCCACGTTCGCATCGCTCAGCAATCTCGCCAATGAGAACGCGATCATCATCAGCGAAGGCGACCACCTCGGCCGTGTGTTCTTCAAGGATCTATACGGACAGCTCGGACTGCATATCGAGGAGTACACATTCGAGGAGCATGACCGTACGATCGCCTACTCGCTCTCTATACCATTTGCGTCGACCCTCGTCTTCGCCTCGGTCATGAAGCATCAGGACGCGCCCGGCACCACATTCAAGCGCCATATGGCGATAGCCCGCGGCCTGATGTCGGAGGACGACTATCTGTTGAGCGAGATCCTGTTCAATCCCAACACTCCGTCGCAGCTTGAGCAGATCGTAGAGCGGCTGGCCATGCTGAAAGACATCGTGGAACGACACGATTCCGACGCCATGAAAGCCTATCTCGAACAGGCTCGTCAGAATCTCAAATAAAGATCCGTTCAGGATCATGGACCGCACTACGCGGGCCGTGGATCGCTTTTGAAAAAGACCGCTCCATTGCCCGCTTTTACAGCATCCAAGGGTCAAAAGCAGTGTCATTCAAGGAAACTTTTGTTAAATTACACTAAAACGGATAAAACGATGTAGCATTTTCCCTACTTTTACCGTCAATTATTAAGAATACCATACTGAACATAGTTTGCAATGAAAAATCTGACATCAGTCGCAGGACTTATAGCTTCTGTAATATTAAGCGCAGGCCTTACTTCTTGTGGCAGCTCATCCGACAGCGACCACAGCGATACCGACAGCGTAGCCACCGTCCTCCCCTCCAAAATAGCCGAGGTCAAGACCGTGAAGCTTGCTCCGAAAATGTTCAGCCACGAAACTATGAGCAACGGCAAAGTCAGCGCCCATGATTTTGCCGACCTCAACTTCAGCGCCTCCGACGCCGTCATCGACAGGATTCTTGTCAAGAACGGACAGCATGTCAAAAAGGGTCAGGCCATAGCCTCTCTTGATAAATTCAAGCTTGAAAACACGCTCAAGCAGAATCTCAACGACCTTGAGAAAGCGCGTCTGGAACTCGCCGACGTATTGATCGGACAGGGATATGACCCGGAGAAACCGGGCGAAGTGCCGGCCGAGGTGATGAAACTCGCACGGCTCCGCAGCGGACTCGACCAGGCCGAGACCGTACTGCAGCAGACCCGGCGCGACATAGATAACGCGACGCTGACAGCACCGTTCGACGGCGTTGTGGCCAATCTTTTCCAGAAAGTCCACAACCGCCCCGACAATTCCAAGCCGTTCTGCCGCATAGTGGCCTCAGGGGGGATGGACGTGGAGTTCAAGATCCTTGAGAGCGAACTGTCGGTGATACGTCCGGGCGACAAAGTGACCGTCACCTCATTCTCCACAGGCGAGACATCCGACGGCACTGTGAGTGAAATCAACCCTGTGGTCAACGAAGACGGCCTGGTGACGGTGCGCGCCTCTGTCAGCGGCTCCGGCCTGTTTGACGGCATGAACGTGAAGGTGAGCGTGAAGCGCGATCTTGAGAACGCGCTGGTCGTGCCGAAGACCGCGGTAGTGCTCCGCACGGGCAAGCAGGTGGTGTTCACCCACGAAAACGGCAAAGCGATGTGGAACTACGTTACCACCGGCCTCGAGAACATGAGCGAGTACATAATCACCGACGGTCTGACCGAAGGGATGGAGGTGATCTACGACGGCAACGTCAATCTGGCTCATGAGTCGCCCGTCACTGTGGTCAACGACGATAAGTAAACCGATCACATAAACCTGCAGATATGAAACTTCATTATATGCTGGCCGGAGTCGTGGCGGCCACAGCGCTCTGGTCATGTGGCGGCTCGAAAAACGACACCGACACGATACATAACATAGAGATCGAGCGGTATTTCGACGAACCCGCCATTGACAATATCACCCACAAAATCAAAATCAAGGAGAAATTCACGCCGGAATTCACCGACAGCACGATGTATAACGCTCCCAGACTCTGCGCCGTGGCCGACGGCAAGGCCTACATGATGGAATTCAGCTACATGCACCCGGAGTCATATCTCAGCACATTCGCATGGCCCGACGGCAAACTGCTCGAGACATTCACCCGCTACGGAGCCGGACCGGAAGAATATCAATACAGCTACGAAACCTATTTCACCCCGGCCGACGGCCTATGGACCGTCCACGACAGCAACGTCGGACGCTACAACATCATGCAGTATGACAATGCCGGACGGCTCGTCAGGAAAACCGTCAACGATTCTATCAACGTCATTGCTCCTACTCCGGGCGGCGGATGGTTAGCCTTCAACCCCTCGTATTCGATGGAAGGCGGTTTCCACAAGATAGCCGACAAGATCATCCGGGAATATGACTCCGACTGGAAGCTGCTGGCAGAGACCCAACTCCACGACAAGCGCATGATGATGAGGGGTGGCGGCTTCATGGATATCATAATGAACTGCATGGACAATAATTACGTAAATGACCGCGACACCATCTGGCGCTATGACTGCGATACCCACAGACTGGCCCCCGCAATAGCAATGCATATCGGCAAATACGGATATGACTGGAGCACTGTCAACACCATGGAGGAGAGAGACCGCGTGGAGGAAACACACCTGACACCGCTTTATCCGATATTCAACAACCGCTATGCCTTTCTTTCATACTATAAGCCGGGCGAGGAGATCAACCGCTATGACATCTATGATCTTCGCGACGGCTCGCTCGTCTATAGAATGGAGAGGCCGAGAAACGAAGACGTGATGCTCCGCATGGGGCTCCCGTTAGAGATCGACGGGCATACCGTTACGGGGTGGCCGATTGACTATCAGGATTCGGAGGATTTCTATGTGATGATCCCGGCCGAAAGCATAGCCGAGGCGACCGGCAACGACGAGGTCAACCCGGTGATACTTAAAATTTCCATTGACGACTGACATCTGACAACTGTATATGGTCCATTTCCTTCTCAAGCGCCCCATCGCGGTAATAATGGCTTTCCTGGCCTGCGTGATAGTGGGTCTCGTCACATACTTCTCGCTGCCCGTGAGTCTGTTGCCCGGCATCGCGATACCGCATATCACCGTGCAGATACAGGGTGACGACACCGGCGCCCGCGAACTTGAGAACAACGTGACCGCCACCGTGCGCCGCCAGCTGCTGCAGGTGGGCGGCCTCAACGAGATCAAGAGCCTGACCCGCGACGGGATGGCCATAATACAGCTCGAATTTGACTATGGCGTGAATACCGATCTCGCCTTCATCGAAGTCAACGAGAAGATCGACGCGGCGATGAACACACTGCCGCGCGACACACGCCGCCCCAAAGCCATCAAGGCATCGGCCACCGACATCCCGGTGCTTTATCTCAACATGACCCTGCGGAGCGACCGCCCGTATGGGCCCACGGACGAGACGCGGTTCCTGCAGATGTGCGACCTGGCCGACAATGTCGTGCGCCGCCGCATCGAGCAACTGCCCGAGATTGCTATGGCCGACGTCACCGGCATACCGGGACAGTATCTGCGCATCGTCCCCGACGATACGAAGATGCAGCTCGCCGGAGTGACGCCCGATGACATAGAGAGCGCCCTGATAGCCAACAACGTGGAGCCTGGCACTATGACCGTGCGCGACGGCTATTATGAATACAACGTGCATATCTCCAACCAGCTGCGTACAGTAGCCGACGTTGAGGACATATTCATTAGCAAAAACGGCCGCATGCAGCGGCTGCGCGATCTGTGCAGTGTGGATGTGACACCCGACGGCGAGAACGGTTTCTCCTACTTCGGAGGAAAGCGTGCGGTCACACTCGCCATCATCAAGCAGAGCGAGGAGAACATGGATGAGATGAAGGAATCGCTGTCGCAGACGGCCGACTACTTCTCGAAACTCTACCCCGACATCGAATTCTCGCAGAGCCGCAACCAGACCGAACTGCTCGACTATACTATCTCCAACCTGGTACAGAACCTTATACTGGGATTCATACTGGTGTTTATGGTGACGGCCTTCTTCATGGGCGACATGCGCGCATCGATCATCATCGGCGCCAGCATAGTCGTGGCGATCATCATCACGTTCCTGCTCTTCTATCTCTTCCACGTGTCGCTCAACATCATCTCTCTGTCGGGTCTGATACTGGCCGTGGGCATGATGATCGACAACTCCGTGATAGTCACCGAAAACATAACGCAATACCGCCAGAAAGGACGCTCGCTGATGCGGGCGTGCGATCTCGGCACCACCGAGATGATCACTCCGATGCTCAGCTCGTCGCTGACCACAGTGGCCGTGTTCGTGCCGCTGGTGTTCATGAGCGGCATAGCGGGAGCGATCTTCACCGACCAGGCCTTCTCCATCACCGCCGGACTGGCCGTCAGCTACATCGTCGGCATAATGCTCCTTCCGGTGATCTATATGCTCGTCTACCGCCGCAAGGCCTCGCGAAGAAGCGGACATGCCGTAGCAATGCGCTCGGTGCACGAAGGAAAGACGGCCAAGCGTGTCAATGACTGGCTCGACAAATGGTACACACGCATAATCGACTGGTGTTTCGCCCATGTGGCGGTGTGTGTCACCGCAATATGTCTGATAATACCGCTCTGCGTGGTGATGTTCTACGTATTGCCTGTCGAGCGCATGCCCAGGATCGACCAGAATGAGCTGATAGCCCGCATAGAGTGGAACGAAAACATCAATATCGACGAGAATGCAGCCCGCGTCAACCGTCTGCTCGACCAGATCGGCCTCGACAATGACGTCGACATGCATTCGGCCTACATCGGAGTGCAGGACTACCTGCTCGACGCCGGTTCGGAGCTCACGCCGTCGGAAAGCGAGGTCTATCTGCGCACTCTGCGCCCGTCGCTCGTAGCTCCGCTGCAGATCCGCATCGACTCCGTCATCAAAGCCTCGTATCCGAAGGCCATGGTGACGTTCAGTCCGCCCGAAAACATTTTCGAGAAGATCTTCTCATCCGACGAGCCGACGCTCCAGGCCCGCATATTCCCCGCCGACCGCGCGAGAGCCACCGAGACCGAAAGCCTGCTTGAGCTCGACGACGAGATATCGACCGCTACCGGCATCCCCTCCTCGGGCATCGCGCTCCACAACCGTATCAGCCTCGTGATCGACCGGGAGAAACTGCAGCTCTACAACGTGGACTACGCGAAAGTCGAGGGAGTGCTCCGCACGGCTTTCAAGGGCAACACCGTGACCACCCTGCGCTCCTATCAGCAATATCTGCCGATCGGCATCACCACTCCCGAGAGGAGCGTCGACGAGATACTCGCCACCACCATCGTGGAATCGCAGCCCGACAAGAATGGCAACAAAGCCGAGATACCGCTCTCATATCTGGTGAAGTCGCACCGCGACCGCGAGCTGAAGGAGATCAACGCAGGCAAAAACGGCGAATATGTGCCTCTCAACTATTATGACATACCGGCTCCGGAACAGACCATAAAAGAGATACGCGCCGCCGTCAACCGCTCCGACATGTGGGAGACGGAATTCTCTGGCAGTTTCTTCTCCAACGCCAAGATGATGCGCGAGATGATGGTGATACTGGCGATCTCGATACTGCTGATGTACTTCATCCTCTGCGCGCAGTTCGAGAGCTTCGTACAGCCGCTGATAGTGCTTCTGGAGATACCTCTCGATGTGGCGTTCGCCCTGCTGACGCTATGGATCTTCGGCCACTCGCTCAACCTTATGAGCGCCATAGGCATCATCGTCACCTGCGGTATCGTGGTCAACGACTCGATATTGAAACTCGACGCCATCAACGAGCTGCGCAAAGCCGGCATGCCTCTGACCGAAGCGATCCACACGGCCGGACTGCGGCGTCTGCGCCCGATCATCATGACCTCGCTGACAACGATCTTCGCCATGGTGCCCACACTGTTCACTCACGACATGGGTTCAGAGCTCCAGCAGCCTCTGGCCATAGCGATGATAGGATCGATGGTCGTAGGCACTCTGATCAGTATCTTCCTGATACCTCTCGTCTACTGGCTTATCTACCGTAAAAACGAAAATAAAGTACATCATGCAGCATAAATCCTTCATAACGGCGATAGCCGCCCTCGGGCTGCTCTGCGCTTGCGGCGAAAAGCAGTCGGCGATAGAGTTCGAAAGGCCAGCTGAGGTGTATTTCACTGACAGCATACTCGTATATCCGGCCGGATCCATATCGGCCGACTCCATTACCGGCGAGCAGCTTGACACCGACATAATCGGCCTTGTCAACATGAAAGCCGCCGACGGGCATATCGCCCGCATCATACGTCTGCCCGAAGCGCTTGTCAACATAGCTTTTGACAGCTCCACGGGCACACTCTACGGCTTCGATATCGACGACCATATCTACAGATACAGATTATGAAACGCTTCCACATATTCCTGCTTGCAGCTCTGACAGCCTCCGGCGTCAGCGCTCAGCGTCACGTGACCCTCGACCTCCAGAGCACCATCGAGATTGCCTCGGACAGCTCGCTGCAGGCGTTCCGCAGCCAGAACCTCTACATGTCGGGCTACTGGGAATACGTATCTTTCAAGGCCGGACGCCTGCCGAGCCTATCGCTCACCCTGACGCCCGCCAGCTACAACCAGTCGGTCACCCGAGAGTTTGACAACACCGACCAGGTGTACCGCTACTATTCGCTGAAATCATATTCCGCTGCAGGAGGTCTGAACATCGTGCAGAACTTCGACCCTCTCGGAGGTACATTCTACATAGAGAGCTCGCTGAACTACGTGCGCAACTTCGGGCACACCAAATACACCCAATACTCATCCGTACCTGTCCGCATCGGTTATCGCCAGGATCTGATCGGTTTCAACCAGTTCAGATGGGAACGCCGCATCGAGCCCATCAAATACGAGAAAGTGAAGAAAGAATTTCTTTACAACATGGAGACCGTATCGGAAAACGCCGTCACCTATTTCTTCAATCTCGCTCTCGCACAGGCCGAATATCGCCTGGCCAAGGACAATCTGGCGTCGGCCGACACGATCTATACCATCGGCGAGCGCCGCTTCAAGATAGCCTCGATATCGCAGGCCGATCTGCTGACGCTGAAACTCGACAAGGTCAACGCACAGAACAATCTGGAGAATACGCGCATAGCCCTGAAACGGGCCATGTTCTCACTGGCATCGTTCCTCGGCATGGACAAGAATACGGAGATCACGGTGGAGCTCCCGTCGGTGCCCTCTGCAAGAGAGATATCGCCCGACCAGGCCCTGCTGCACGCCAAGGCCAACAATCCCACCCTGCTCTCGCGCCGTCAGAGTATACTCGAGGCGCAACGCGACGTGAGCCGCACCCGAATGGAACAGCGTTTCAACGCCAACATCAATGCCAGTGTGGGCTTCAACCAGTTTGCCGACAATTTCTCGGGCGCCTACCGCAATCCGATGCGCCAGGACATTGTGTCGCTCTCGATAAGCATACCGCTGATCGACTGGGGAGTAAGAAAAGGGCGCCTCAACATGGCCAAGAACAATCTCAATATTCTCGAGATCCAGGCACGCGAGGATGAGCTGTCGATGGAGGAGGACGTCATAATGACCGTCAGCGACTTCAATATCCAGCGTCAGCTCGTCAGCTCCGCCATCGAAGCGCTCGACCTCGCCGAAACCGCCTACGCTCAGACCCGTCAGCGATTCATCATAGGCAAAGCCGACCTCAACACCCTCACCCTCTCGCAGAACCGCCAGCAGGACGCCAACAAAAACTATATCAGCTCGCTGCAGAACTATTGGCTCAGCTACTACAAGCTGCGCAAACTGACGCTCTTCGACTTCGAGACCGGAATGCCCCTCTCCAACAAGTTTGACATCCAGCATCATATCCACTGATCAGCAGCCCTCATAATATGACAATGATAAAACACCACACTCTCGTCATCGCTGCGGCAGCCGCAGTCGCCGCGATGACGGCATCATGTTCCGACAGAGACAAGACAGCCGATATCCCGGTGATCGACATCGCCGCACATATCGGCGATGACGAATGCGACAATATCAGCGACCGCATTAAGATCGTCAATCTGTTCAGGCCCGAATTCACCGATTCCACGATGCTCACCTACCCCGACATCGCATGCAAGACGGACGACCGCATATATCTTTACAACTACCGGACGATGTTTGAATTCGAATACCCGTCGGGACGCCCTGTAAGAGTCATCGACCATCGCGGCGAAGGCCCCGGGGAATACACTGATATTTTCGGCGCCATTTTCGATCCCGACAGCAGCCAGTGGACGGTCATCGACAATCAGAACCGGCTTATAACCTATAGCGCCGACGGCTCTCACCTGCGCACCGTCACCAATGACTCCATAGACTATATATTCCGGAGCGGCAACGGCAATATCATTGCTGCCAGAAACACATTTGACAGAGCCACAAGGGGTATCAACCGTGATAAGGTATATTATGAATATACTCCTGACATGAAATTTGTCGGCAGCTATACGCTCAACACCAAGAGATGGAAATACCTTGGTTCGACGTATGTCGACGAAGTATTGCCGGCCGACGGACAGATTTATATAAATGACGGCGATACCATCTGCCGAATCGACCAGGCTGCGGGGACGCTCAGCCCCGTCATAGCCATCAGTTACGGCGACTACGGCACCGACTGGAGCGAACTGTCGACCGGTGAAGAGGTTGATGCCGCCAAAGCAAAATATTTCTATCCGTTCCTTCCGGAATTCAATTCACGTTACCTCTTCGTCGTGTACGGCACGGAGGCCAATCACCGGATCATAGACAGATACTACGACGTTTATTCAATAACCGACGGCAAACTGCTTTTCCGCCAGAAAGCGACTCAGGAAAGCCGTAAGAATGGCAGTCTGACCGGTGTCAGGCTGCAAGTCGACGGCCAGGAGGTTGCCGGCTGGCCCCGTAAGCTTGTGGAGAACGATCATTTCTTCATACTGATATCTGCCGACGATATGGCAGGAATCGCGGGCACCGACGAGGTCAACCCCGTCATAGCCGAAGTTGAAATCACCGACTGATACACCCGGACAACGACATGAAACAGCGACTCTCATCATTCACCGTAATCGTCACGTTCATCGCTCTCGCCATAGTGGGAGCGGCGCTCGTGCCGCTTCTGCCCGTCAAACTGTCGCCTTCGCGCTCTCTCCCGAGTCTGACAGTGAGCTTCACGATGCCGGGCAATTCGGCCCGTGTGATAGAGAGCGGTGTGACGAGCAAGCTCGAATCGATGCTTGCGCGAGTGCAGGGAGTCAAGGAGATCACGTCGACATCATCCAACGGAAGCGGCTACATCACCATAGGCCTTGACCGCCATGCCGACATCGAGGCCACCCGCTTCGAAGTGTCGACCATCATACGCCAGGCATGGTCGCAGCTGCCCGAGGGGGTCAACTATCCGCAGATCTCCACACGTCAGGCCGACAACAAGGCTTCCCGCCCTTTCATCAGCTATACGCTCAATGCCCCCGCATCGCCCTACGAGATACAGAACTACGCCGAGGAGAACATCAAGCCTGTGCTCGGACAGCTGCGCGGCGTCTACAAAGTGGAGCTTTCGGGAGCTCGCCCGATGGAGTGGAATGTCAAGTACGACAGCGACCAGCTGCACTCCCTCGGCCTTACGCCGTCGGATCTGAGCGAGGCGATCCAGCAGACTTCGCGGTCGCAGTTTCTCGGCATAGCCCGCTCTGGCGACCAATGGCTGCGGATAAGCTCCGTCAGCTCACTTGACGACGACCATGCTTTCGATCCGTCGCAGATATTCGTCTCTACGCCGGGAGGAACGACAATACCTCTGTCGCGCCTCGTCACTGTGGAACGCCGCGAAGCCGAGGCCCAGAGCTATTACCGCATCAATGGCCTCAACTCCATCTACCTCAATATAACGGCCGATGACGACGCCAACCAGCTGAAACTCGCCGAGCAAATCAAAGGATTGATGGAGGAGCTGAAACTGAAGATGCCAAAAGGATATCAGGTGATCATGGGCTACGATGCTACCGAAAGTATCAATGAGGAGCTCGGCAAGATCTATTTCCGCTCGGGTCTGACATTTCTCATATTGCTGTTATTCGTAGGACTCATCACGCTCAATCTCCGCTACATGCTCATCATCACCATATCGCTGATGATCAACCTTGCGGTGGCCGTGATATTCTACTATCTCACAGGCATCGAGATACAGCTCTACTCCCTCGCAGGCATCACGATATCACTCAACCTGATTATCGACAACATCATAGTGATGACCGACCACATCACCCACAAGCATAATCTCAATGCGTTCACATCGGTGATGGCGGCCACGCTGACTACGGTCGGCGCGCTGGGCATCGTTTTCTTCCTCGACGAGAGCATCCGCCTCAATCTCCAGGATTTCGTGGCCGTGGTCATCATAAACCTCGCCGTATCGCTGTTTGTAGCCCTTTTCCTCGTACCGGCCCTCATAGAGCGCATCGGTCTGCGTATCCGTCACCGCAAGAGCCGCCGGGGCAAGCGGTGGGCAGTCAGATTCTCACGGATCTACAGCGCGATCATACGTTTCTGCCAGCGGTGGCGCTGGGCTATGATCGTGGTGCTGATACTCGGCTTCGGACTGCCGGTGTTCATGCTTCCCGAATCAGTGGGTATCGACCGATGGAATCCCAAGGCCGAGGAGAATCTCAACCGGTGGCAGAAGCTTTACAACTCCACTCTCGGCAGCAAGACTTACAAAGAGAAGGTAAAGCCGGTCGTCGATGTGGCTCTCGGCGGCTCACTGCGGCTCTTCGTGCAAGATGTGTATGCCGGCAGCTACTTCAACCGCGGGGAGTCGGAGCCGTCGCTTCAGGTCTACGCCACTCTGCCCAACGGATCCACTCTCGAACAGATGAACGAGCTGATCACCAAGATGGAGAGCTACCTGACGGGGTTCAGCGAGATACGCCAGTTCCAGACCTCGATCAATTCGCCATACCGCGCATCTATCTATATAGTATTCACCAAGGAGGCACAGAAGACCTACTTCCCCTATCAGCTCAAGAGCGACATCATACGCAAGGCGCAGACTCTCGGAGGCGGCTCGTGGAGCATCTACGGACTGGAGGATCAGGGCTTCAACAACGACGTGCGCGAGAGCGCCGGCAGCTACCGCGTGAAGATGCTCGGCTACAACTACGACGAGCTCGAACAGTGGGCCGACTCGCTCAAATCGCTCCTGCTGAGCCACCGCCGCATCAAGGAGGTGACCGTCGCATCGGAATTTTCCTACTGGAAGGACGATTACAGCGAGTTTGCCATTGAAGTCGACAAAGAGCGTCTCGCCAAAGAGGGATTTACCATCTACCAGCTGTATGGAGCTCTCACGCCGATATTCGGACGCAAGATCAACTCCGGAGCCATCAACGGCGAGCGTGGCAAGGAACAGATATACCTCAACTCCGCCCAGGGCACGATCTACGACGTATGGGGACTGATGAACATGCCCATACCGATCGGCGGCCGCACCCTGAAACTGGCCGACTTCGCCACAGTCAGCCACCGGGCCGCTCCTAAATCTATAGCCAAAGAGAACCAGCAGTACCGCCTCTGCCTGCAATACGAGTATATCGGATCGAGCACACAGGGCAAGAAACTACTCGAAAACGATCTCGAAAAACTGTCGCGGAAACTGCCGCTCGGATATTCTGCCAAGACAGAGGGATGGGATTATTACTGGAACCGCGACAAGAACGCATCCTACTGGCTGCTGCTTCTCGTCATAGCCATAATATTCTTCACCACAGCGATTCTGTTCAACTCGCTTGTGCAGCCTCTGGCCATCATCTTCACCATACCGATATCGTTTATCGGCGTGTTCCTGACATTCTACCTGACAAAAGTCAACTTCGACCAGGGCGGTTTCGCCTCGTTCATACTGCTCTGCGGCATTACCGTCAACGCGTCGATCTACATTCTCAACGAATACAACACCCTGCGCGAACGCCATCCCCGGCGCTCTCCCCTCCGCCTCTATCTGACAGCCTGGAACACTAAGATACTGCCGATCTTCCTCACTGTGGTCTCGACCATACTCGGCTTCATACCATTCATGATCGGCGACGGCAAGGAATCCTTCTGGTTCCCGCTCGCCATGGGCACGATCGGCGGCCTCGTCATGTCGATTCTGGCAATCTTCTTCTATCTGCCCATCTTCTGCCTCCGGCGCCCGAAAAGCATCCGGTCTCCACGTCGCCGCCGCAGCATTTTCCGAAGGAAGCACGCCTGAACGCCTGTTAAGTCGGGTTAAGACGGCTGCAGATGTTGGAAGTGTGGGAAAAAGTACGTAATTTTGCGTTATGACAGCGAACTATTTTCCGACAGTGAAAAAGATTGTTATAACGATGATATTGGCCACGGTAGCCGTAGGTCTCCGTGCCCAGACCGCCGCCGAGGCCCAGAGCCTTTTCGCCCGGGGCGAATATGCCGAGGCGCTCCCCGCTCTTCTTGAAGAGGCCAAGGCCAAACCGCGCAATGCCGCCGCACAGCACATGGCCGGTATCGCCCTGCTCCGCACCGGGCGTCACGCTGAAGCTCGCCGTTTTCTCGCCAAGGGCACCAATGACTCAAAAATAGGGCTTGCCGAGATAGCTTTTCTGGAATATGACTTCGACGGAGCCGACGAGCATCTCGACGCATACGAGAAGGGACTTAAACGCGGACGCCGCAAAGCCGCAGAACCGTCGGCGGAGGCTGAAGCACTGCGTGAGCGGATTGAGCGCGGACGCAACATGATGGAACGCGTAGAGCAGCTTACGGTGATCGACAGCATCGCCGTGTGCCGCGACGACTTCTTCCGCATCTACCGCCTGTCAAAAGCTGCCGGGCGCCTTGTCGGCGCAGAAGCGCTCTTTGCCGGTTCCGGAGCTGTGGAAGGGCTCCCAGCCTACGTCACCGAGAACGGAGATATCGCCATCTGGTCGGCTCCCGACGACAATGAGAACTATACCCTTCGCCAGACCATCCGTCTTGATGACGGATCATGGGATGATGCCCGCCCCCTCGGCGACGCTCTCGGCGAGGGTGGCGATGCGGCATATCCGTTCCTCATGAGCGACGGGGTGACACTTTATTTTGCCAACGACGGCGAAAATTCACTCGGCGGCTACGACATTTTCATGACCCGAAACAACGGAGAGGAATATCTTCAGCCGCAGAATATCGGCATGCCGTATAATTCCCCTTACGACGACTATATGCTCGCCATCGATGAGGAGTCGGGCACAGGCTGGTGGGCCACCGACCGCAACCGTCTTGGCGACTCGCTTACCGTCTACCGGTTTATCCCGGCCGAGATGCGTGTGAACTATCCTGCCGATACCGCTGGACTCGCCTCTCTGGCCATGATACGCGATTTCAGCGCCACCCAACAGCCCGGTGCCGACTACAGCAACCTGCTTGCCCGACCATCTGGCAGCGAAGCCGACAATGATGCTGCGGCCTTCACCATAGCCATCGGATCGAAGATATATCATAACCTGAATGATTTCCGCACCGGACGCGGACGCACACTGATGACACAGATCATAGGATCGCGCCGCAAACTCGAATCGACCCTCGAAGATCTCAGACGTATGCGCGCCCGCTACGGAAGAGGCGACAAGGGGCTTGCGCAGCAGATCATGCATGCCGAAGCCGAAGCCGCTGCGCTCCGCCAGGAGATACGGCGCCTGACCGACGAACTGGCCATAACAGAAAATAACTGAACGCTATCATTACATATCTAACCCATTAAATAAAACAACTGCAATGGAAATCTCGATAATCATACTTGGCGTGGTATTGCTGGCGCTGCTTTGCGTCTTCTTCTACTACGTGCCGTTCTTCCTCTGGATCTCGGCCCGCGTCAGCGGCGTCAGGATCTCTCTGCTCCAGCTCGTGCTGATGCGCATTCGTAAAGTACCGGCATCGGTGATAGTCAGAGCCATGATCGAGGCCCACAAGGCCGGTCTGACCGGAGTGACCCGCGACGATCTCGAAGCCCATTACCTCGCAGGCGGCAACGTGGAAAAGGTGGTTCACGCCCTCGTATCGGCCTCGAAAGCAAATATCGACCTCGGATTCAAGATGGCCACGGCCATCGATCTCGCAGGTCGCGACGTGTTTCAGGCCGTGCAGATGAGCGTCAATCCCAAGGTGATCGACACGCCCCCCGTGACCGCCGTAGCAAAGGATGGCATTCAGCTCATAGCAAAGGCACGAGTGACAGTGCGCGCCAACATACGTCAGCTCGTGGGCGGCGCAGGCGAAGACACCGTACTCGCCCGCGTAGGCGAAGGCATCGTGTCGAGCATCGGATCCTCCGAGAGCCACAAACAGGTGCTCGAAAACCCCGACAGCATTTCGAAGCTTGTGCTCCGTAAAGGCCTTGACAGCGGCACGGCGTTCGAGATTCTCTCGATTGACATTGCCGACATCGACATAGGCAAGAACATCGGAGCCGCCCTGCAGATCGACCAGGCCCAGGCCGACAAGAACATCGCCCAGGCCAAAGCCGAAGAGCGACGCGCCATGGCCATAGCCCTCGAACAGGAGATGAAAGCCAAGGCCCAGGAGGCACGAGCCAAAGTGATAGAGGCCGAGGCTGAGCTTCCCAAGGCAATGGCGGCAGCATTCGCCAGCGGCAATCTCGGCATAATGGACTATTACCGCATGAAGAACGTTCAGGCCGACACCCTGATGCGCGAGACTATCGCAGGGCCGGCCGACGACAAATAAACCTCAGGGAGGAGACATCACAGATCATGACTTCGTTTCTTATAGCCCTTGCGGTACTTGTCGGAGGCTATTTCATATATGGCGCTCTGATCGACCGCATCATAGCCACCGACCCGTCGCGCAAAATGCCTGCATATGAGATGCGCGACGATGTGGACTATCTGCCGATGCCCACATGGAAGGTGTTCCTCATACAGTTTCTCAACATAGCCGGCCTGGGCCCTATATTCGGCGCCATCATGGGCGTGATGTTCGGGCCGGCCGCATTCCTCTGGATCGTGCTCGGCACAATTTTCGCCGGAGCTGTCCACGATTTTCTCTCCGGAGTGATCTCCATACGCATGGGAGGGGCCTCGCTCCCCGAGATCGTCGGCCATGAGCTGGGGACGGGAGTGAAACAGGTGATGCGCGGTTTCTCGGTGATACTGCTCGTGCTGGTGGGAGCCGTGTTCGTGCTCACACCCGCCGACATTCTCGCCGGACTGACACCCGACGCACTCGACCGCACCGTATGGATAGCCGTCATACTCGGCTATTACATGCTCGCCACACTGCTCCCCATCGACAAACTGATAGGCAATCTTTATCCGCTATTCGGCATTGCGCTGCTCTTCATGGCCGTCGGACTGCTCGGCTACCTACTCTTCGGAAATGCCGGCATACCCATTGACTTCAGCACAGGGTTTGCCAACCAGAGCGCCGATCCGGTGCATCACCCGATATTCCCGATGATGTTTGTCAGCATAGCGTGCGGCGCCATATCGGGCTTCCACGCCACACAGTCGCCCATGATGGCCCGCTGCCTCAAAAACGAAAAGCTTGCGCGCCCTATCTTCTACGGCGCCATGGTGACCGAAGGCATCGTGGCTCTTATCTGGGCTGCCGCGGCTATAGCGTTTGCCGGCGGCTACCAGCAGTTGTCATCCTACATGGCCGCGCACGGCAACAGCGCCGGAGCCCTCGTCAGCGAGATCTCGTTCACATGGCTCGGCACCGCCGGAGGCATTCTGGCCATTCTCGGCGTGGTGGCCGCACCGATAAGCACAGGCGACACAGCTCTGCGCAGCGCCCGTCTGATCGTGGCCGACTTCATGCACATGAAGCAGCACACCATCTGGCGCCGTCTGCTGATATCCGTGCCGCTCTTTGCTGCCGTCTTCGCCCTGATGATGATTGATTTCAACGTTTTGTGGCGCTACTTCGCATGGAGCAACCAGACGCTGGCTGTCTTCACGCTGTGGGCTGTGACCGTATATATGGCCCGCCATGGCAAAGCCTATATCGTCAGTCTGCTGCCGGCGATGTTCATGACGGCCGTAAGCGTGAGCTACCTCCTGTTTGCACGCCGTCCTGAGGGGTTCGGCTTAGACCTGACAGTAGCTGTAGGCGCCGGCATAGCTGTGGCCACACTGTTTGCCGCAATGTTTGCAAGATATGTCCGCGGACTCAGCCGTAAAACAAATTTTGCCACCAAATGATGACCAACCGCGAAATAACCGACATAGCTGCACAGACCGACGCTTACTGCCTTCACTCCCACACGCAGTTCTGCGACGGCCGTGCCACTATGGAGGAGATGGCCGAAGCAGCCTGCAATGCTGGAATGAAACATTATGGTTTCTCGCCCCACTCCCCTATCATAGTGGAATCGAGCTGCAACATGAGCCGCGACTCCGTAGGCTATTACCTCAAGGAGTGCCAGCGGCTCAAGGAGCTTTATGCCGGAAGAATGAATATCTACGCGGGCATGGAGATCGACTATCTCGGTCCGCAGTGGGGGCCAGCTTCCGATTTCTTCAAGGCGCTGCCGCTCGACTATTGCATCGGCTCTATCCATTTCGTGCCGACACGTGATGGAGAATATGTGGATATCGACGGCCGCTTCGAGAATTTCAGATGGAAGATGCACAACTATTTCGGCGATGACATACGATGGGTTGTGGAACAGTATTTCAGCCAGACTCACGCCATGATCGATGCCGGAGGATTCAACATAATAGGGCATTTCGACAAAGTGGGCCACAATGCATCGCATTTCCGGGCAGGCATCGAGGATGAGCCATGGTATGCCGCTCTTGTCGACGCGGTGATCGACCATATCGCGAGCGCAGGCATTATTGCTGAGGTCAACACCAAGGCTCTCGCCGAACATCATCGCACTTTTCCAGGCGAACGTCTCTGGAAAAAAGTCAAGGAAACGGGAATACCGCTGATAGTCAACAGCGACGCACACTTCCCCGATCTCATCAACGCCGGCCGCGCTGAAACCATCAGCCGGCTCCGCGACATCTGACAATATCTAAAATATCCATCACATGAAATTCATAGGCATCATACCGGCACGCTACGCTTCCACGCGTTTTCCGGGCAAACCGCTGGCCATGCTTGGCGGCAAGACAATGATAGAACGGGTCTATACACAGGCCCGGCTTGAACTCGACGAGGTAGTGGTGGCCACCGACGACGACCGCATAGCCGGTGCGGTGGAATCTTTCGGAGGAGTGGCCGTAATGACCTCTCCGGCTCATCGCAGCGGCACCGACCGCTGCTGCGAGGCCTTTGACTCTGTAGGCTCCGATGCCGACGTGGTGATCAACATTCAAGGCGACGAACCGTTTATCGATCCCAGACAGATAGCACAGCTGAAGGGCTGCTTCGACGACCGCTCCACAGATATCGCCACGCTTGTCCGTCGCTTCGATCCAAAGCGTGGGTTCGATGCACTTTTTGATCCGAACACACCCAAAGTAGTGATGGACGATGCCGGGCATGCCCTTTATTTCAGCCGGTCGATCATACCGTATGTACGCGGACACGAATGGAAGGAATGGCTCGACAACGCTGTATTCCACACCCATGTAGGCATTTACGCTTACCGCACAAAGGTGCTACACGAGATAGTCCGTCTCCCGCAATCGCCGCTCGAACTGGCCGAATCGCTCGAACAGCTCCGCTGGCTTCAGGCCGGCTACCGGATCACCACAGCCGTAACCGACTGTGAGACTATAGGCATCGACACCCCTGACGACCTGCGTCACGCCGAGGAATTGCTCACAAACCTGGGAAAATGATCAGATCCACGCCACCCGACCGCTCAAAGGCCCCTGAGATACATCAGCCGACTGATATCCAGCTCCCTGAACTGCATGATCTGACGCTCGACAATGGCATCAGGGTGTCGGTGCTCAACCAGCCCGACATGGAGATACACCGTCTGACAGTCTTTACCGAAGGAGGACTGGCTGAAGCCGGAAATCCGGCAATAGCGCTCCTCGACTCCCAGCTGCTACTTGAAGGGACTTTGGCTACCGACGGGCAATCGCTTGCCAATATGCTCGATTTCAACGGAGCGTGGACCAACAGCCGCTGCGGAAACCACCATCGCAGCTTCGCCATATACAATCTTCCTTCCAGACGATCGAAACTGCTCCCGACGATAATCGAAATACTTACCCAACCGGCATTTCCCGCCGACCGCCTTGCCAAATGGCGCGAACGGCTCATCGCAAGCACGGCCATCGAACAGAGAACCGTAGGCTACCAGGCCTCACTGCTTTCCAACCGGCTGACCATAGGATCGGGCCATCCGTTGTCACAGCCCGCCGATCCCGGACATATCGCGGCGGTAGAGCGCGATGACATCCTGAACTTCCACAAAAAGAATCATCATCCCCGCCACATGCGGATTTTCATTACCGGAAGTGTCAGCACTCAGCATGAAGAAGAGCTCAACAGATACTTCGGAAGCATTCCGGTGCCTGATGGGGAGGAGCCCTCGGCAATGATACAGCCTTTTGATATCAATACCGGAGGAAGAGGATTCAAGGCTGTCGACGGAGCGCTGCAGAGCGCCGTATGCGCCACTTTGGGCGGAGTCGGACGCAATCACCCCGATTATGCCGCTCTGAGACTGACCGTAAACTCTCTCGGAGGATATTTCGGCAGCCGGCTGTCGACCAATATCCGCGAGAGACTCGGCCTGACCTACGGTATCAACGCCTCTCTTCTGGGATATGCCGAGGGGAGCCTCATACGCATATCCACCGAGTGCGACAATGCCAGCCGTGATCTTGTAGTAGAGGAGATCGGAGCCGAGATGCGCCGCCTGGCATCGGATCCTCCGGGCAGTGACGAGATGGAGCGTATATGCATGACCGAATACTCATCGCTCCTCGACATAATGGAGACGCCGTTCACAGTAAGCGATTTCTATCAGTCGCTTCATGTCAACGGAGTCACTGCCGACTATTTCTACCAGCGTCTTGAAGCCGCCCGCACGATGACTTCCGAGCGGATAGCTGAAATAGCAGGAATATATCTGCGGCCGGAACTGATGACGGTAGCCGTCGCCGGGCCGGAAAATCAATGAACCCACTCCATATCAACAGATGGCTCCTACTTATCTGACTCATACTTTCGGCTGCAAACTCAACTTTTCCGAGACGGCGACAATAGCCCGCATGCTCGAGGAGCGCGGATTTACACGGGCCGCAAAGGGCGAGCATCCCGACATAGTCGTTGTCAATACATGCAGCGTCACCGGAGAAGCCGACAAAAAGTGCCGCCAGACCATCAGAGCGATATCCAGGCGCCATCCCCACGCAGCCATTGCCGTCACCGGCTGCTACGTGCAGCTCCATCCTGAAGAAGCATCGTCGCTGCCCGGAGTCGTAGTGACAGCCGGCATCGACCGCAAACTCCAGATCGCAGGATATCTCGACCAGTGGTTGAACTCACATACTACGGTCGTCGACATCAACAAGGCATCGCTCATCAGGGATTTCGCCCCGTCATGCTCTCGCGGCGACCGCACGCGCTGGTTTCTTAAAGTGCAGGACGGATGCGACTACTGGTGCACCTATTGCACCATACCCAAGGCCCGCGGCAGAAGCCGGTCGGCGACAATAAGCCAGCTCGTAAGCCAAGCGGAGGAAGTGGCCTCCGAAGGCGGACGCGAGATCGTCATCACGGGAGTGAATATCGGGGATTTCGGCAAACTGACGGGCGAGACGTTTCTTGACCTTTGCAGGGCACTTGACCGTATCGAAGGAATTGAGCGCTACCGCATCTCCTCGATCGAACCGGATCTGCTGACCGACGAGATAATTGACTTCGTTGGCGCTTCTCAGCGGTTCATGCCCCATTTCCATCTGCCGCTGCAGTCGGGCTCCGACAGCGTGCTCCGCCTGATGCGCCGCCACTACGACACTGCCCTCTTCGCATCGCGCGTCGAGAGGATACTCAAAGTCATGCCCCACGCTTTCATAGGCGTGGATCTGATCACCGGCGCCATGGGTGAGACCCGGGAGCTGTTCGACGAATCGCGCCAATTCGTAGAGAGCCTTCCTGTCAGCCGCCTACACGTATTTCCTTACTCCGAGAGGGCCGGTACCCGCGCTCTCGAAATCACCCCGAGGATAGAACCGGCCGTGCGCCATGAGCGCTGCCGTGAGATGATAGCTGTATCCGGTGCCAAGCTTGCGCAGTTCCAGAGCCGTCATGAGGGAACCGTCCGCAAAGTGCTCGTGGAACACTCCGTTGACTCCGAGGGCCGCATGCACGGCTTCACCGACAACTATATAAAGGTGGAAATGCCGGCTGATCCGCGACTGTTCAACGCCATTGTCGACGTAAGGCTCTCGGCAGGAGGCGACGACTTCATGAAAGGCGTCACCGTATGATATGATGAAAAGAAAGCGATATGACTACCCGACTCGAAAACATTCTTCACGCTCCTCTCGGCTGGATGCTCCACGGTTTGGCTCTGCTCCCCTTCAAAGCTCTCTACGCGCTGTCGTCGGCCACATTTGTAGTGCTTTATCACGTAGCCCGCTACAGGCGCAAGGTGGTGGCCGACAATCTTGCGAAATGTTTCCCCCATCTTACGGATTCCGAGCGGTCGGCGATTGAGCGGCAGTTTTACCGAAATCTCTCCGACTATTTCTTCGAGACCATAAAGCTGCTCCATGTGAGCGACGAGGAGATGCGCCGGCGCATCGTGTTTGAGGATATGGAGGTGCTCGACTCGCTGTTTGACCAAGGTAAATCGGTAGTGGCCTACTTCTCCCACTGCTTCAACTGGGAGTGGGCGCCGGCCATCACTCTCTGGAGCCGATATGCCGGACGCGACGACGTCAGATTCTGCCAGGTTTACCGTCCGCTAAAGAACCTATGGACCGACCGGTTCATGCTGCGGCTGTCCATCGGCTACCCCTCCCTGGACCAGGAGGTGCTCATCCTCAAGCAGACCGAGGGCGGCCGCCCGGTGGACAGCCTGCGCCAGGTGGCCACCTTGGAGGAGGTGCGCCAAATGCAGGCGGAGACTGCCCAGGTCCACGTGGCGGAGGATTTGTACCG
>CALHWU010000210.1 GCA_938039795.1 uncultured Muribaculaceae bacterium | reverse complement strand
CCGCCCCGCGGCATTGTGAATGACGGGCTCGCTCAGATCAGATGCCCTGACGGCGCGATGACATGTGGATGTCGTCGAGTTCTGCAATGATGGCTCCGAAAATATCGTCGACAGAGCCGCTTCCGGGTATTGCGTGGTATTTGCCACGCTTCATATAGTAGTCGCGGAGCGGCTGGGTCTGCGAGTGGTAGACTTTCAGACGGTTGGAGATGGTCTGCGGATTGTCGTCGGCGCGGCCGGTCTCCTGTCCGCGCTTGATCATGCGGTCTATGAGCTCGCTGTCGGCTACTTCCAGTCCTACGACGGCATCGAGCTTGGCGCCCCGTTTCTCCAGCAGTTCATTGAGGGCCTCAGCCTGTGGGATCGTGCGGGGAAATCCGTCGAAGATCACTCCGTTGGCTGCTTCGGGGTGCTGGTCGATCGTATCGGCAAGAATGCTTATCATGAGCTCGTCGGGGATAAGCTGCCCCTTGTCGATGAAGGATTTGGCCGTCTTGCCGAGTTCTGTGCCGTCGGCAATATGTTTCCGAAGCACTTCACCCGTAGAAATATGGTGGATGCCGTAACGTTCGATGAGTTTTGCGCTTTGGGTGCCTTTGCCGCTGCCGGGAGCGCCGAATACTACTATATTGAACATGCCTTTGTGAGATTAAAGTAATATTATTTAGCTTGTCGGTAAGGGAAGAGGTAGTGGGGGGATGGTCAGTCATCGGGACAGCACATGTCGTCAAGCACCCAGATGTCGGGAAGATTGCGTGCCAGCCCATCAATGTCAAGACCATAGCCTATAATGAATTTTGTAGGTATGGTGAATCCTACATAATCGGGATGGACATCGCTGCGGCATGCGTCGGGCTTGAAGAGCAGTGTAGCCACTTTGACCGATGCCGGGCCTTTGCGCTGCAGATCTTCTACCAAACGTTTGATGGTAGTGCCTGTGTCCACTATGTCTTCCACTACGATGACGTCGCGTCCGTTTATGTCTTCATCAAGTCCTACAACCTGTTTTACAACACCTGTCGACGACATTCCGTCATAGCTTTTGAGGCGTATGAATGTAATCTCCGCATCAATGGAAAGCCCGCGGAAAAGATCGACAGTAAACACCGACGCTCCGTTGAGCACACAGATGACTAAAGGTGTGCGGCCGTTATAGTCAGTTGATATCGTGTCGGATAATTCACCGACCCGCTGTTTTATCGCTGATGCTTCGATAAAGGGCTTAAATGTTAAGCCATTGTAGCTTATGATCTTGTTTGCTGTCATTTTACAGTGCGGTTTTGTTGCTTCTGCACGCAAAATTAATAAAAATACCGCTGTAAAGAGATATAAATAATTATAAATAACCGTTTGTTTCGCCTCAGTCGCCAGTTTGTGGAAGGCCTGGAGCCGCCGGGTGGCTTCACGTTGCCGTATCTGTACAAAAAATATTTGTTTGTATAATGAAATCAATGGGTAAAAGTAGTAATTTTGCCATCTGAAAGTGTTATACGCACATACGAATACGATTCTACTGAAATCTTAATTGAAATGAAAATATTCACAACCGAAGACGTGAGGGCCATCGACCGGCGGACTATGGAGATCGACGGCATCCCGTCGCGGGAACTTATAAAACGCGCCGCCAGAGGTATGGCCGACGAAATCATGGCCCGCTGGCGTCCTACCCGGCCCTTTGTGTTTTTTGCAGGCCCGGGCAACAATGGCGCCGATGCTCTCGCCATAGCCACTATCATGATGGGCCAGGGCTATCGTCCTACTGTGTATCTGCTGAATATCGGCGGCCAGATGCTTTCGCTCGACTGCCGCACGTTCCGCGATGAGATGCTCTCCTCGGGAGGACAGGTGAATTTCATCGAGATCAAGGATCAGCTGAAACTGCCTGAACTTACGGCCGACAGCATTGTAGTGGACGGTCTGTTCGGCACGGGACTGCGCGAGGGTCTTCAGGGGGGCTTTCAGGTGCTCGTAAGATATATAAACGAGTCTCCTGCCACGGTAGTGAGCATCGACATACCTTCGGGAATGACAGGGGATCTCAATCCTGATGCCATCAACCGTAATATCGTCCACGCTGATCTGACGCTGACTGTGGAGTTTCCCCGCATATCGTTTTTCCTTCGCGACAATGCCGATCTTGTAGGGGAGTGGCGTGTCATCAAGATCGGTCTCAACAAGGATGTCATCCAGTCGACTCCGAGCTGTTTCCATATAGTGGAGGCCGCCGAGGTGCGTCATCTGCTAAAGCCTCGCAGTCCGTTCGTTTCTAAAGCTGACCTGGGATCGGCGCTTCTCGTCACCGGCAGCTACGGTATGGCGGGGGCTGCTGTGCTGAGCGCCCGCGGCGCCTTGCGCTCAGGTGTCGGCAAGGTGACTGCGCACTGTCCGCTCTGCTGCTATGAGATAATGCAGTCGACGGTGCCGGAGGCTATGTTCGATCCCGATGAACATAAGCTGGTGGTGAGCAACATACGCCCGCGCCACGATTATTCGGCAATCGGACTGGGGCCTGGTCTCGGCACAAACGAGATCACTCTCAGTGCGGTAGATACATTTCTTAAAGTCCATAAGCGTCCGGTGGTGATAGATGCCGATACTCTCAATTGTCTGGCCGCACGTCCGCATCTGCTGCAGGAGCTGCCGGTTTTGTCGGTGCTTACCCCTCACGTGGGTGAGTTCGACCGTCTGTTCGGCGACCAGCCGAGTGATTCGGTCAGACTGATGAAAGCAATGGAAGTGGCCCATACGTATCAGGTGCTTATTCTGCTCAAAGGGCATTACACTGCTCTTGTAAGGCCCGACAGCAAGGTGTATTTCAATCCTACCGGCACTCCCGCAATGGCCAAGGGCGGAAGCGGCGACGTGCTGACCGGTCTGATCACGGGGCTCATGGCGCAGGGTTACAAACCGGAGGTCAGCGCTCTGATGGGAGCGTATATCCATGGGCTTGCCGGCGAAATGGCCGAGGAAGAGCATGGAGCATACGGAGTCACAGCAGGCGATATCGCAGCCAACATAGGCAAGGCAATACAATCGATAATGAAACCTAAAAACGAGATATGAGACAACTTACTGCACTCTTTCTGGCCGCAACGGCTCTGGTGGCCGGCGCTCAGACCACACAGAAATTCACTGCAAGCAAGCTTAACGAATACGGACTGGTCTATAATCTTCCGCTTACAGTGGTGGATGTCACAGTCGAAGCCGAGAAGACCGTCAGCACCCCCGGAGAATTCTATAAATATTGCGGCAAATATCTCGGCGCCAAGCCTGTGACGGAGCCGTCGACCGAATGGAGCGTTAAGAGCATCGTCATAACCACCCGTGGCATTGCCGACGAGAAAGAGTCATATCTCGTGCAGTTCAAAAATGGGAGCGCGCCGTTCATGCTTCTTGACGAAAACAGCTTCCCGCTGACTGTTAACGATGAGGATTACGAGCTTCAGCCTGGATCCGCTCTGCCTCAGCCGGTGGAAGCTGCTCCCACTATCCTTCAGACTCCTGCCGCCCGGCAGGCCATGACCGAGGATATGCTCCGGAGCACGTCGACGGCCAAACGGGCCGAACTTGCGGCCGCTCGCATCTACGAACTGCGCCAGAGCCGCAGCGATATCGTGTCGGGCAATGCCGATCAGGCTCCGACCGACGGCGAAGGCCTGAAACTTGTCCTGGCCAACCTGCAGCAGCAGGAAGATGCCCTCACCGCAATGTTTACGGGCACAAAACAGGTGTCGACGGCAGTCAGGACTTATTCTTATGTCCCAGACGGTAACGACGATGAGACTGCGTTGATTGTCGGACGTCTTTCGCTGACTGACGGCCCGGTAGATGCTGACGATCTTTCCGGTATGCCTATATATCTGTCGCTGAAGGTGACAGCACGCGGCAAGATTCCCACTAATGAGAAAGGGGAGGAGAAACGATTCCCCAAAGGTGGTCTGGCTTACCGTGTGCCAGGCTCTGCATCGCTTGAGGTAGAAATGGAGGGAGCGACACTTGCTGCGATTGATGCCGACATAGCGCAGTTCGGCATAGTGTTCGGTATAGATCCTGATATGTTTACCGATAAAAAGGCTCCCGCCTACGTAGTATTTGATGCGCAGACGGGAGCTATACGTGAGATCGGCACCAAATGACCGGCGCCGCTGACCTGCCGGTCAGTTGGCGGGAACGGGGCCGAAGCGGTTGGGCTGAGGCTCCGACGGAGCGACGCAGAACACAACGAAGATGATCCAGCCTACGGCCGGTATGAGGTTGATGAACCACCAGCCTCCGGCGCGGCCTGTGTCGTGAAGACGGCGCCAGCTGACAGCCAGTGTCGGGATGAGGATCGCAAGCGAGAAAATGCCCGAAATAATGTTGAAGAGCTTGACGCCCGTTATGCCTGCTACCATCGAGAGGGCTCCCGACACTATAAAGCAGGCCAGTATCCACCACCAGAACTCGGCGCGCGATGCGCGACCGTTGAATTCAGCGTATTTGTTGACAACACGTTTCACCGCGTCTACAAAGCCGAGCGGAGCGGCCTGATTGAAGTCAGTCATGATTGAAAAACTGTTTTTTGATTATTTGACACGCTGCGAAGTTACAGATTTTTTTTGAATCATGACATAAAACTTTTGTTACGGAGAGGGTGTTGGTAAGGTATCAGTTTCATCACCAACTACCTTACATATGTTAGCAGATATCATTCCCACTCATCAGGCCGCTCAGTGGCTTCTCGTCCATATCGACCGGTTGCTCGACCATCTCGGACTGGAAAAAGCCAAAGGTGTCGAAGAGTGGGTCTATGTCATCGTGATAGTGCTTGTGGCGCTCTTGATCGGCTGGATCATCCGCAGGCTGATTCTGTTTGGCGCCAAGAAGTTTGTCAGGCTGCGCAACAGCGCCGCCGGACGTCTGATGTTCCAACAGCGGCTGATGACAAAGTGCAGTCATGTGATACCACCGCTTGTGGTGCTGGCTCTTTTGCCTTTCGCATTTGATCCTGCCTCACAGTTGCTGCGCATTTTCCGGGTAGTACTTTATATCTATACTCTCGTCGTGGCTGCCATGGCAATATGTTCGGTGCTGACCTTCCTGTGGATACGTTTTGATCAGAAAGAGAACACCAATAATCTTCCGCTCAAAGGCATTCTCAATGTCGGCAAGGGGATCGTATGGATCATAGTGACGGTCATCGCCGGATCGGTGCTTCTCGGCAAGACCCCCGGAGCTTTTTTGGCCGGACTGGGAGCTTTCGCGGCGGCCCTGATGCTGGTGTTCAAGGATACGATACTTGGATTCGTCGCGGGCCTCCAGCTGTCAAACAACGACATGCTGCATGTAGGCGACTGGATCGTGGTGCCGTCCACTATTGCCAACGGCATCGTAATGGATGTGTCGCTTACGGCTGTGAAGGTGAGAAACTGGGACAATACGATCGTCACTCTGCCACCATATACGCTTGTCTCCACCTCTTTTCAGAACTGGCGCGGCATGTCGCAGTCGGGTTCGCGTCAGATCTGCCGGTCGGTCAATTTCGAAGCTTACACCGTTAAGCCGTGCGACGACGCTCTGCTGCAGCGTGTGGTTGCCAAATATCCCAAGCTGAAGGATTTCGTTGACCGTGAGAAGACATCGGGCAAGGTGGATTATGACCCCGGCACGGCTGTGGTCAACGGCACCATCGAGACCAATCTCGGACTTTTCCGCGCCTATATGTGCCGTTATCTTCTCGACCATCCGCTCATCCGCACCGACCAGCAGATTCTCGTGCGTCTCCTTGCACCGACCTCCACCGGCATTCCTTTGCAGCTCTGGTGCTTCACCACTACATCCTGGACCGCCTACGAGGCCGTGCAGAGCGAGATCTTCGAGCACATTGCCGCTGTATGCGGCGACTTCGATCTGCGCCTCTTCAACTACGCCTCCGGCATGGACACCGAGACCGTCGAGATGCTTCCCTCCGACTCACGTTCATGACTTTCGCCATTATTTTCATGTGAGATTGATTTTCAATGACTTTTGTCGCTGGAAGTCAATTGTAGAAGAAATAATTGTACCACTATCTGTTGTGGAGAAGAGGATGTGATACAGTCGCTTTCAGGCAATCTGCGCATCAGACAATACAATAAGATGAGAATGTAGGGTATAGAATAGTCGTAGTTTGAGCTATTTTTGCTATATTTGCAGCTTAATAGGTGTAAGTACGACTATGGAAGAGAGTATTTATATGTTGCCTGACGGTGAAATACGCCGTCGGCTGGGACAAAAAATACGGCATCTGCGACTCCGACAGAACTTCACTCAGACATCACTCGCAAAACAGGCACAAGTCTCATTGACGACATTAAAGAGAATCGAGAAAGGTGATATAAGCTATTTCGATTCCCTCATGCGTGTGCTTCGCATACTTGGCGAACTGGATGTATTCTCGCCACTCATCAAGGAAGATGAGATGAGTCCCAACGAATATTTCGAGTTTGTCGAAGCAAGCAAGAAGAAGCAGCGCAAACGCGCAAGTGGTACCGACCCATTGAAGAGGTTGATAAATTGATTCCTATACTCTCAAATCCGGATATAGCCCAGGCAAAAATTCAAATAGAGAAATATCTATAAAGTCAATAATAGTACACTGCTTATGTGCATTAACTGCGAAGTCCAGTGTCCTTAAGTCATTTTTGGAGAAAACGCCTGCATGTGTTTTCAACGGACGTCATTAGTTGTCAAGGAATTGCTAACAATAGCTGAAAATCAACACTGTATCCGATTAAAGTAACGACTGGGATATAAACTCCGTAAAATGGTAGCCGAAACATAAGGGAAAAGCAGGTAAATGAGGATTAAAAAGCGGAATCATTCCACAAAGAGATGTGATTTCGGTTTTGAGAGTAGGAAGGATGCCGCGTCGCCATTTTGGGGCGACAGGAGGGGGAGAGTGCGCCAAAAAATTCGTAACTTTGTGGGTGAATTGAAAAAACGCAGTAACAATCTTTACCCGCAATGACTTTTGAAGAGCTTGACCTCAGTGATGAAGTGCTCGACGCGCTCTATGACATGAATTTCAGCGAGTGCACCCCCATACAGGAGCAGGCAATACCTATAGCGCTCGAAGGGCGCGATCTTCTTGCAGTGGCGCAGACCGGTACGGGCAAGACGGCCGCCTATCTGCTGCCCGTGATCAGCCGTCTGTCGGAGGGCGACTATCCTTCCGACGCGGTAAACTGTATCGTGATGGCCCCGACGCGCGAACTCGCCCAGCAGATTGACCGCCAGATGGAGGGTTTCTCATATTTTCTTCCGACGTCGAGCGTGGCCATCTACGGCGGCACCGACGGAAAGGAATTCGCCCGTCAGGAGCGCGGACTAAAGCTGGGCGCCGATGTGGTGATAGCCACTCCGGGGCGTCTGCTCGCGCATCTGAGCATGGGA
>CALHWU010000209.1 GCA_938039795.1 uncultured Muribaculaceae bacterium | reverse complement strand
TGGAATCGGCCCTTTCTTTCTATTGCCTCCTAAAGTTTAGCGGACAGTAATAATACGCAATCGATTATTGCGATCTTGCGCGCCCTCACTATCACCGGTACTTGATATATATGTCGGTGTACTGCCATTAAACGTCACACGCGTAGCTCGAGCATTATTGGCCTGCTCATAGCACCCTGCATCTGAACGAGATCCACATGAGGCCGACCAGTAAAGATTTCCACGAAAATCGGCAAAAGTAACATAATACTGAACAAAAGCCACCACTATCTCGCGAATGCCTGGCATGTACCAGCCTGTGCTTATGTCTTCTGGAAGACTGCCGTCCTGCATGCGTTTGTTTTTTCCCATCACATAGTGGAATGCCGATGGAAAGCCTCATCGTCACCGAGCCGGCATAAGGCTTTTTCCGACTAATCCGCACAAAACCCGCACATGATCTCCACACTAAATCCGCACAAAAATCTCAAGGAATTTGAAAAATATCGGGAAAGTTATTATCTTTGCGCCGTGACGGGTAGACGCCTGCAGCCACGGCGTTACCCATAGTCTACAGTTTTTTACACATAGTTACAGCTATGAAGCATCTTCATCTCATCGAAAACAAATTCGGCGGTGCCGCTCCCCCGGGCGACACGGAGATGAGGTGCGCATAGCAGTCAGCATCCCACACCAACATTTTTCCAACCGCAGAAATGCCCCGGCAGCCCGTGGTGCGTCTTGACGTATCCGCATCCTATGGCAGCCGGGAGCAAAGAGCACATTGACATGATGGATGTGGCGCCGGAGGAAGGCCTCCGGCATAAATAAAAACTATGTTTAACCCCCGGAGGACGACACACTGCCCTCCGACAAAAAACTGCAGACTATGAAAATAAAATCACCCCTATATATCGAGCAGATCAAGTTCTGTTCATTTTCAGCCGACGAACTTGCCGGCTGCGGCCGCGACATTCAGCTCCTCGGCTTCGACAACCGCAATGACCTGCTCATCGACTCCGATTTCGCAGGCATCGCCGTTGAGATAGAATTCACTAACTCCCGTTATTTTCTCAGCAACAGCACGAAAGGCATACGCCGCAATGTGTCTCTGACGCTTGTCGACGCAACCGACCGCTGCGAGATCGACCGGCGTACATTCAGAGTGAACATCAAAGGAGAATATCCCTACAAGACAGTCCACTCGGTGCTTCTCCACTCCGAGATCGACTTCAAGTCCGGTCACTCCTACAAGCTTGTGGTATGCGACGAAACGTCGTCGTCGACCCTTAACGAGCGCATCTTACACCTCTTCGGCGACAAAGAGCTTGGCTCTCCGCGAGAATGGTATGAGGCGGAGAACGCCGGTCTCCAGATAGAGGGCCGTGAAGGCATCCACCGCAGTGCCGTCATCGAGGATAGCCTCATGATAACAGCCCGGTTTGACCTCACTCAGAAATTCGGAGAAAATCCTCCCCTTGTGCTTCCCGAACTGGAACTGCGCCTTCACTACCCGGACGGCCGTTATGTGCAGACTCTTTTCACAGAGCCTAAATGCGAGGATTTCGGCGAGAACCGCTATTCGGCCAGCCTCCAGTTCTGTTACTCGGCGTACTACTCCGGCACCTATTATGCCGAGCTGCTGTGCATGCAGTATCCTATAGCCGGATTCGTATTCTCGCTCGATGGACCGGAGGTCGAAGGCTACTGGGCGGCCGAGGGACTGAAACCCCTCGAAGAATACTCCCCGAAAACCGCTGACGACAGACTGAAAGCGTTATTTGAACCGCTTGACCCGATTTCGACCGACGACGAATTCGACAGACTTCTGGATGAATTTATCAAAGCCGAGACAAATCCCCGACAAGCAACATCCGACACCGGAGATGAATCCGGCCTGACTCCCTCCGGCGAACCGCAAGCCTCCGGCGAACCGCAAGCTGACGACGAACCGCAAGCTGACGGACAGCCGGCCGGCGAAGAGCCATCACTTCTCGCCTCACTCGACAGCCTGACCGGCCTGCGCTCGGTCAAGGAAAAACTGACCGTCTACGAACGAGTGGTACGCTTCAACAGGATGCGAGCGAAGAAAGGATTCCCCGAATCCACCTCGCCGCTCCATGCCATGTTTCTCGGATCGCCCGGCACAGGCAAGACCACCGTCGCACGCATGATCGGCATGATGCTGCGCCGCGCCGGAGTGCTGTCGAAAGGGCATGTCGTGGTGAAGGAGAGAGCCACCCTGCTCGGCCAGAACTATAATTCCGAATCCGAAAAGACCCTTGAGGCGATTGAGGAGGCACAGGGAGGCATATTGCTGATCGACGAAGCCTATCAGCTGTATCAGCAGAATGATCCACGCGATCCCGGAAAGTTCGTCATCGAGACCCTCCTCACAACCCTCGCCGACACCTCGCGCCGCGACTGGATGCTGATACTGGCCGGATACCCGCAGGAGATGAAGCGGATGTTTGACATGAATCCGGGATTCAAGTCGCGCATTCCCGACTCCAACATATACGTTTTCGACGATTTCAGCATGGAGGAACTCATGGAGATCGCCGAGCGATATCTGTCGCGCCATCAGTTCTCTCTCACCCCCGACGCACGGATCCGGCTCGCCGACCGTCTGACCGACGACTATGCCCACCGGCAGAAAAATTTCGGCAACGCACGCCATGTCATAAACATGATCGAGACCGAGATCATCCCGGCCATGGCCGTCAGGGTGACAGAGGGCACAGCGGACGATATCGCGGCACTGACTGAAATCACGGCAGCCGACATACCCGCGCCGACAGAACGCCAGGCCCCCGACCGGCCGCGTGTCGGCTTCGCCATCTGACGGATCCATGCCGGGGGACGCTTACATGTCATCGCCCCGCCTCCGTTTTTTAGGGCGGAGGCGCTGATATGTGACTATTTTTGTGTAATTTTGCGCCCGAATATCAAAGAGAATATATGCAAAACATCAGAAACATAGCTATCATAGCCCACGTTGACCATGGCAAGACCACCCTCGTGGACAAGATGCTACTCGCCGGACACCTTTTCCGCGACAATCAATCGACCGGCGAACTCATCCTCGACAACAACGACCTCGAACGTGAAAGAGGCATAACGATACTCTCCAAAAACGTATCCATCACCTACAAGGACACAAAAATCAATATCATCGACA
>CALHWU010000208.1 GCA_938039795.1 uncultured Muribaculaceae bacterium | reverse complement strand
CGATATGAAACGATCGATATTTTTCGATGATCTTATCAAGCTGCTCATAATTGTCGCCGCTGTCAACCCTGAGACCCTTGAACATGTTGGCATAATCCTCCGAGAAATTCAGGCTGAAGATCCTCCATCCGTAAGTATCGTAAAGAAATGTGCCGAGTGCTCCCCTGTAGGTATGGCTCCATATACGCATGGCCAGATGGTTTGCCATCTGCGGTCCGTACATTCCGGCTATGGCGCATACGAGTTCGTGGGCCATCGTTCCTACAGGTGTAAGATCGTATTTCATGGCAAGATAGACATTGCTTGTTCCGACAAACCGCCCGTTTCCCGCGGAGGCTCGTCTCCGGCTCTCGGCAAGAGAGGCCACGGCAATGTCCTGAGCCTTTGACGATGCTCGCCTGCGAGTGCCGAAATCGCTGAACATGCATCCGGCTTCAATGAGACGTCGGCCTTTCTCCAGCGTGCGGCGGGAGAAATCCCCGTAGTCAAACGTCTCGGCTTTACCGGTCATTATATAATAGAGTTCCGACACTATGGCAAGCACCTTCACCTCCAGCAGTATGGTGCTGCTCCAGCTCCCTTCGAACGCAATGTCAAGGTGCCCCTGTTCATCCTGACTTACGGCTACCATATCCGAGTCGTATCTGAATCCCTGAAGATAGCTGTAAAACCAGTCGGGGATATACCTGCACCGACGTTTCATATAGTAGATCTCATCGTCGGAGATGACCACCGACTCAAGCGCCTGAATCTGCCTCCGTAATTCATCGGCAAATCCGGGAGGATACACTGTATCATTACGGTCGGTGAATCGATATCTGACCTGGGTGCGCGGGAAATTGTCGATCACCGCCACGCACATAGTCAGTTTATAGAGATCGTCGTCAGTGAAATGAGTGATTATCTGATGCATGAGTCGTTGAGATTAAAACTGCGCGGCGTTGATCTCATATAGGATCCACCGTCTGTAATCTACAACATTCAGATATAGCTGACTGTTTGCTCCAGCGGCTTTCGCGAGAAGTGATTGGGAAGAGGGCCGGCTTCGGGAGCGGCATATCCCAGATCGAGCAGCATCAGGATCTCTTCGTTTTCAGGCAGTGACAGTTTAGCATGAAGTTCTTCGGGATTAAAGCAGTTGACCCAGCAGGAATCCACGCCACAGTCGGCAGCTGCAAGCATCAGATGGGTAGCTACTATCGATGCATCCTCTATGCCTGAATCGCGTGCGCTTCCGGGATAAGTGTATACATTGGTTTTGTCAAATGCGACGACAAGCACTACAGGAGCGCCATACCGGCATGGAGTCACTGAATCGACTGCTGCCAGCGCTTCTGCTGACCGCGCCACATATATATGCTGTTCCTGAAGATTCTTGGCAGTGGGCGCCAGTCGTGCCATATCCAATATCGAGTGAAGAGTGGAATCATCCACCATTTTATCTGAATATCGTTTGCACGAAAAGCGTGCTCCAACCAGTTGCTTGAATTCCATTATTGTATCTCTTTGGTACTTATACACATGCTGTACGTGGCGAAGCCGACAGCATCGGATCTATCAACGGGAATATACCCTGCGACGCCGTAACTACCGATATATTCCGGTCGGTGCGGAAAAAGCGGTGGCGAGCTCCTGCCTCGTCAGCTATAAGCAGAGCGGCGCTGACATCCCATAAATGCAGATTCAGCTCCCAGTGGGCATCGAGAAAACCGGCTGCTACATAACAGATCTCAGTGGCTGCCGATCCCAGCCTTCTCAATCCCCTGACAAGCGGCATGATGCGTTCTACGTTGTCGAGATTGTTGTCGGGGGTCGAATCTTTGTCGACAGGGAAACCGGTGGCAACGACTGCCCTGCTCAGCCTTTCGTTGTCAGATGGTTGTATCGGTCGGCCGTTAAGAAAAGCTCCTTGTCCTTTCACAGCATGAAACATCTCATTGAGGTATGGAGCGAAGACTACACCGGCAACAGTCTCGCCGTTGTGCTCTACTCCTACCGAAACGGCAAAGACAGGAAGCCCGGATCCGAAATTTGTCGTTCCGTCAAGCGGGTCTATAACCCAACGCCATTCACTTCCCTCATTTGTCGAGCCGCTTTCTTCCGAAAGAATGGAGTGTGTGGGATACACCTCTTTAATATGGCTTATGAGCAATGATTCGCAGGCTTTGTCGGCCACAGTCACAATGTCGCTGTCATTGAGCTTTGTGTGGACGTCGAGATCGTCGCCCCTGAAATACCTGAGCTGTAATGCTCCAGCCTCTCTCGCCCAGCTCATGGCATTGAGGGCGATTTCATCTATCAGCTTATCCATAGCGTCGATATTCATTCTATGGGCACCTGGCGGCGGAACTCTTCCTTGAACGATATCAGTGTTTCGGTACGCCCGGCGCCGATCGTCTGAAAACTCTCACGGATAATCTGGAGCATATGTGCGTTGTTGCGAGCATACAGTTTCACCAGAAGGTCGTAT
>CALHWU010000207.1 GCA_938039795.1 uncultured Muribaculaceae bacterium | reverse complement strand
TCCCTTTCAAGATGTTGGACTCACTGATTTATAGTTTAGCGGACAGTAATAATTTTTGATACATACTAAAAAACGATACTTTATTTGTCATCAAAGGTTTTGCCGCTGATGTGCTTGCCGGTGATCTCTTCGAGGAAATCGATGCGCATTATCGTCAGCAGATCCTTGGTGTATTCATATAGCAGCCCTTTATAATGATTGACGTCCTCATGATTGGACCGGGTGATACGCTCCCAAAGTGTGATGCGTTCGGCATTCTTATATGCCTCATCCACTGCTTTGCGGTCATTCTCTGTCATCATCAGACGCAGCTTTTGCTCTTCCAGCACCAATGGGGCATCGGAATATGAATTCCATAATCCCTCGAGATACGCTCTGAACTCAGCCTCAATCTTGACGGGTAAGTCTTTAGTATACTCTCCGATAGTCTCGGAGTCCGTGGCTCCGTGACTGTCAGGGAAATATTTCTTGAGCAGCTCCTGCTCTTTCTCTATACAGAGTGTTTCAATGCTCTTATCCATTTCTGATATGCGAGATTATGTTTGAGTCAATATGCAAATATATATCAATTTTTTAATACGCCAAAGATTTGCCTCCAGCGGGAAGATAATGTTTCTTGAACTTATACTACCGGCATGAGATTTTTTCTTAGAATAACTGCTTTAATTTCCTAAATGTTAAAACAGTTGCTTTTCTATTTAGATCCCACATAGAAGGGAAAACGTTGAAATAACTGATGCCCAATGCAGCAATTGATCCGACAATACCGCATAAAGCTGAAATATAATAATTATAATTAGTTATATCCCATATCCACCAATACACTGCCATAAATCCCATTACTGCTACTGCACCCATGATTATTCCATTAAGGGCAGACAGAATATTGGTTTTCATTGTGGATGAATACGGATTTCGTTTTTTATAATTCATCTTAAAAGACTGAAAGAAGAACGCAATAACGATGAGTATTCCCACAATGACAAAAGTCAGGTTAAATGGATCCTTAAGCCAAGAAAAACAGCCAATAAACCTAACAAAAATAATGTCTTGGTATCTTTTGAACCGGCTGTCTTCACGGATCTCTTTGAAAGCTTTATAGCTGGGCATTTCTTCATAGAACTTCTTTGATCCGTATGGCACGTAAAGAGTGATACCGCGTTTGATAGAATCCGGCATATCGATAGTGAAAATTGAGGATTTGAATCTTGAATCTGTTCCCCATCTCGTCCATATTCTTGGTCTGGGAAGGGATAGATGTATAGACTCTATCTTGTTTAAGTTGCTTATATTATTGAATATCAATGAACTGTCATTGTGGTGATATAAATATGGGAGCCTCCCTAAAAAATAAATATCCTTTGGGTTATTAAAATCATTTGCTACTATGAGACTGTCAGATCGAAAATATGTTCCATTATAACAATAGATACATTTTGATTCTCTCAACGGCAATCTTGCTATCGCATCTTTTATTTTAATATATTTCTTCTGTTTAATCAATTCAGGCAATGATTTATCTTCAATACATATCTTATTGATGTCTGAACAGCTGAACCAATTAATTCCTGCAGGCAGAATTATATTCTTATATTTATTAGAAATATAAGGTGATATGAAAATTCCATCTGTCTTTTGCAAAAAGTTTAAGTTCAATGAGCCATGATCATATAAATCAATGACGTATTCACTATCGTTGTTATTTCCTTTTTGCAGGATGCCGGTAGTCATTGATAAAGTAGGATGGTCAACGAATGGATAATAGATATTCGGTACAGTCGCCGGAACTACTATCCGTTTCAAATTATTGCATTCATTAAATGCATTGAGAGGTATTGTTGTAATATTTTCTGGAAGAATAATCGTGTCATACCAGCTGTGCGCAAATGCCTGCCAGCAGATCATCCTTATTTGTTTAAGCTCGCGTAAATCCAGTGTACCCCGACGTTGATGTATTCTTAATCCGATAATAGTATCGTTGCTCGTTATAACTTCATCAGAGGAAAAATCGCGCTTGAATACGACCTCGCAACTGTCATCAAATGCTGAATAGTCTATTTTTTTGACTGATGCCGGGATAATAATACGTTTCAAGTTTTTACAATGAGCAAAAGACATATAGTTAATAGATTCAAGACTTTCAGGAAGAATGATTGAGTCATATCGACTATGCTTGAATGCTCCGATTCCAATTTCTTTTATTTGTGACAACCCACTTAAATCCAGTGTGCCCCGGCGTTGAGTTATATTCAACTTTTCGATTATTGTATCATTATCAATTGTGATTTCATCAGATGAAAAATTATGCTTGAATACAACTTCGCAACTATTATCGAAAGCAGATGCTTCAATTCCTTTAACGGTTGCCGGTATGACAATCCGTTTCAAGTTCTTACATTTAGAAAAAGCATTATCATTAATGGCTTCTAGCTTTTCAGGCAGAATAATGGAGTCAAAACGGCTGTGCTCAAATGCGCTGCCTCTGATTGTTTTAATATGTGACAGTCCGCTTAGATCCAGCGTGCCCCTGCGTTGTGGTATTCTTAATCTGTTGATATAAGTGTTATCATAATTGAGTTTGAGCTCGTCATATGAAAATTGGCGCTCGAATATAAGCTCGCAGTTGTCATCGAAAGCAGATGCAGCAATATCTGTGACAGATGCCGGTATGACAATCTGTTTCAAGTTCCTGCAATCGGCAAAAGCCCTGTCTTTGATTTCTTCAAGATTTTCGGGAAGAATTACAGAGTCATATAGGCTGTGAGCAAATGCATTCTCTCCGATCTCCTTAATATGCGAAAATTCGCGGAGATCCAAAGTCCCTCCGTGTGACGGAATGTTGAAATAATCATTCTGATCATATTCTGCAGAACTAAAGGAAAAAGGGAAAGCAAAAAAACGGTATTCCTTTAATTGCTGTGGGATATAAATGAGAGTGGAGTCGTTGAAATTCCACCATCGGTCGTTAACACATTTATAACTTCCATCCAGAGAACGGATCTCCGTATATTGGTTACGTGGCCTGATTTTTATGTTTTTTGTCCCCTTACCTATCTCTATTTGGCAGAATCCAATATTATTGTCAATATCGATTATCAAATTTTTAACACTATCAGCGATGATGACGTTTTTCAGTAATAAATCATCATTAATATAAATAGTGATATCATGATTTTTACTGTGAGGCATTATCGTCAAGGAGTTCAGGCTCTTATTGTGTTGGATATAGATATAGGATTCCTCATAATCCTTTAAGATATATGACTCGACAACTGAATTATTCTCCAACGACCCGTTGCCAGTCAGGATCAATACATCTTTGATGCTTTCATCAACAAGGGTTAAGGAATATTTATCTAATCTGTTAGAAGGAATTGTAGCAGAATCGAAAGTCATTACGCTACGTATCCAAAGAGCAAAAACTATAATACATGCCAGCATGACAAATAACACACTGGCAACCGCTCTACGTAATTTTTTTGATTTAGTTTCCTGTCTAAAGATCGCATTGGCAAGCTGATCATGAACAAATTCCACATATTCTTCGCCATTTATCTTGCTGGATCGTATGATCCCCTGACGTTTAAGCGGATTTTTATATTTGGAATCGAAGTTGATATCTTTTAATGAAGGGGTCGATGTCTTGATGCGTACTCTCTTGCCATTACTGTCAATCAGCGCTTGCTCAATATTTTTACGATCAGTACCTGAAACGTGACATTCCCTCATCTGGGAACGATATACATCATAGACTATTCTCTGAAGGACATCTCTGTCGCCGACTTTTAATGCTTTGAGAATATCGTTATCGACCTCGGATTGTGAAAGAGCGCTACAGATAATAGACAAGAGCATGGCCTGTATACGTGGAATATCTTCGTCTGCCTGGGGAAGCGCATCAATGGAGATCCCGGTTACGGCAGAAAGTATTTGATCTTTAACCTCAGGATTGTCCTTGAAACCGAGATTAACAACCTCGGAGGCTTCATTGAGAGTCAGAGGCTTAAGGCAGTAGCGGGAGCTTTTAAGCTCGGGCATGAAATGTTTCTGGATCCCCCAGTAATCCAAGTCGCCGATGTATTCATTTCGCATGGAAAAAATTTCCTTGAACGACCGGCGTGTGTTGAATTTGAGGAAAGCATCATTTTCTGCTTCAATCTTAAGCAGACGGTCAGCGACCGAGTCAGGACATTTGTCAGAGTATAGTTTTTCCAACCATTCGAAGAGCTGATCGGTCCACTCTAAATCAGGCTGTGAGAAAACTTCCTCAAACTGGTCAAAGACAAGAACGAAATGAAATCGGGCGGCATAACGCTCTACAGCGAAATTTCGTAAAAGCCACCAAGCGTTGCGTGTCAGTTGTCTTGCTTCATCGTTATCATCGGAAACATCGATTTCGGCAGTTGAAATCCACTCATAAAATTCCGATTCATTGATATGCCGGGAATAACTTGGAGGAGTCAATTTGTTTGATATTGATGAACCGCTATTCTCGGATCGGTTTAATTGTTCGTCGGTCTGTTCGTTGAGACGCATAAGCATATCCTCAATGCGTCCGATAATGATCCTGTCAAAATCCGGATTGGGATTGCGGAACTCCTCATCTGTGAAAACGATATTGACAGGTATATAGCCCATCTGCCGCAACCTTGGAGTTAATCCGGCTCCAAGAAGCGAGCTCTTACCCTCGGCTGACTCACTGTAAAGTACAATGACATCAGACTGTTTCAAAATAGCCAGGATCTCTGCGATCTCGTTATCCCGGCCTTTGAAATATTTGGAATTGGCCTCTGTATAGGATTTTAGATTTATGTAGGGATTCATATGTTTGACGGGAGTTGAGGATCGGTAGAATTGGTAATATGCATATTTGTTCCCGTGAACAGATCGGCTAGTCCGCCTTCTATGGACGTAACGAACTCAGCCCACTGTTCAACAAAAGAGGTGTCTAAACGTTTCTTGTAAAAAGACCTCCCTTCAATCAGGACCGGGATGCAAAACGAATATTCTTTTTCTTCTGCTATATATTCCAGGGCTTTCTGTTTGATTAATCTTGTTTCCTCACACAATCCACGATAAGGATCCTGTACGCCACAGATATAATTTTCAGTAATTATCGTTACTGCTCTTTTCGATTGCCGGATCCCTTCAGCAAATTTCGCGACATATTTGTCCCCGGCCTTTATCTCGCTGTCACCACGCCGGTCGTACCAGACTGTGAATCCCATAGCCAGAAGATTATCATATAGTTTTTTTGCAATCTGTTCGTCTTCTCCTGCGTATGAGATAAATAAGTCATATTCTTTAGGCTGGTCTTGTTTTATTTCCTCGGCAAGTTCCTTGCGTTTTAAGGCGGTTGTCTGGGTCAGGAACTCAGTTACAGTATCAATCGGTGAATATGATATATTCTCAAGAAAGTGACTTAATTCTATGTTAAGGTTGTCATTAAGCCAATATCCCTGACGCTTTTTTTCGGGATATTCGATTGTATACCATAAAAAACGGAATAGCCAGTCGGGTAAACCGCAATCAAGAACCATAAGGGATGATTTGGACCGATTCACATAGTCACTTAGATTTGTACATGAAAAATCTGGAGAGTGCAGTTTATGAAAAAACTCAAGAAGCATATCCTCATTGTATACCCAGTCGGAAAAACGGTCTTCAGCATTGCCGAACAAATGATAGACCGAATTGTCCAGTGAAATGGAATTATTGTCCTTGGGGTTATAAATCACCGGTCTGTATTTAGAAGAAGATAACTGTTTATTTATAGCTTCCTCAATATATGTGAAACAACTGGTTGTGATGATTACCGGAAAATGAAATACTGTCAGGAAATCAAGCACGAGCGGATCAAGTTCAATTTTTTGGGCCTTTCTTGCATCATTGATGTAGCGTCGATATTTTGCCTGAAACATGGAGGTGTCTATCTCATGCGATATGCATGTAAGGATAAACAGATCTGCCCTGTTGTTACATGGGATTTGGATGTCAGGATACTCTTTCTTAAAGCTGTCAATTATGTATCGAAACAGCGGAACACGTTTATTGTTGTCATCTTTATAGAATATTGCTCCGTCTCCTATGACAGGAATAATATTAGAGGAGATATCTATAAAATCTGATGCCAGTTTGTTTATGTCGTAATTCTTAAGCATAGCGGTAAATATATTGTTGCTTACAAGTTTCAGTTAATTATTTTATAGCCGAGGCGGCGCACGAGGCGGAGGGTGTTCATGGCCATCAGGCGGTCATATTCTTTTTCGCTTTCTGGAAGCCGTGAATAGGGAACGAGGTCGGGATGCTGCATCTTTGCGTCATCACGTAGCGGGCCATAAGTCCAGCCTTCGTCCATGCGGGCACGGGCCCAGATGTCGTGAGCGTTTTCCGCTATTGCTTCGGTCAGTTCTTCAAGGTCGGCATCAAGATCAATATCCTCTACATTTATAGGTTGTGGATTATAACCTGAAACTGTTCTTGCAATTTTTACAATGTAACAGCTGCTACATTTCCAGGCTTTCATGAAATCTTCGCGTTCGACTCTTTCATCCCGAAGTGTCTCCAGGTTGAGATACTCAATATCATCAGTGGCAGTTTCAACCGATGTCATATAAATGGCGTGATATTGCGTAGATGATGGTTCAGACTGAGCGTCGGCCCCCGTCAATAGATTCCTGTCGACAATGGCAATCACTTCGTATCCCTGATCGAGTGCCGATTCAATATCTTTTAAGGTAGCGTCATATTTACGCTCCACGTGAAGTCCTTTCAGTTCGAGTAATCTGCCGACGTGATGCAGCGGTGTTCCTTCCTCTCTTAACCAGTTATTTGCTTTGGCGGTTTCAAGAAGAGTCCAGTGCTCAATATCATAGTCCAAGTGCTGAAGGATGAACGCCTCGCACTCAAATGAGCACAGATTATTCGGATTTGCTGCCGCAAGTGCCCCCATGGGAATGATTCTGAGCTCTTCGTTTTGCGTCTCAGAATCAATTGCATCAGAGAGAGCCATGATTTCCGCCAACTCTTTATCTTTGCCGATCACAGATAAAACCTCGTTCGTTTCATCAGAGTTGACGTCGCCGTCAAGAAAGGCAGCGAGGAGCTCGTCGGATATATGGTGTCGGTTATCGTCCATAGCCGTAGTATTTAATAGCAATGCGTGTGAGTGCCGTCATTGCGCGTTTTTTTATATTGTATAGATTATCAGCAGTCACTCCGATTTCGGAAGCATACTTTTCGGGATCCGTATCTTCAAGGATAAGCCGTCGAATCGCTTCAGCGTAACGTCTGTTTTCCATTAGATCAAGTAGCCTGTAGACATCGATCTTTTGGGATGCGATCTCCTCAGTGTCCACCATTTTGACGGTATCTGACTTTTCATAAAGTGGCTCTTTTGAGATATCGTCGATCATGGAGTCACGATGTCGGATGAAGAATCTGGTAGCGACGACTTTCATCCATTGATAGACGGAGCTGCGAAACTGAAACTGGCGAAGTTTCGCACCGTTGTCAGCAAGCATATATTGATAAAGTTCATTGACCATCTCATCGTATTCTACCGGATGGCTGAATACGATCCGCATAATAGCGGTCAGGAGCGGTCGGCACTTGACAAAGAAAAAATAATGGGTTATCCTATTATTCCGGTCTATTAATCCTTTTATTATTTCTTGATCGGTGATTATCATCATCAGTATGGAGATAACGGCAATGGGTGTAATGTAGCAGCGAGTGTTCCCGACCAGCATCGTAGAGGTGTAAAGTATGGAGTAGCCAATAGTAGAGAACCGGTGCTAATAAGTTTTTTCATTGCCATCGCATGTTGTGACAGGTTAACAAGCGCAAATATATTGAAAATATTTGAATGTTAAGCCATATGAATCAATTTATGTTAAGAATTTTGAACATATCTCGGGCAAAAGTTGAGACATGATGATAGATTGACCGGAAATATGGACTCTTTATTAAAAAATCAACATAAGTAATAACGATGAAAAAGAACATCACATTAAGAATGTGGCTCTCCGTTTTATTCGGTGGCATCTGGCAGTTTGTCTGCAAGATCTTCTCATGGAAGACCAAAACTCCTTTCTGGCGTATCATATGTTCAGCCA
>CALHWU010000206.1 GCA_938039795.1 uncultured Muribaculaceae bacterium | reverse complement strand
TGCTTGAACAGTCGGGGACAGTCATCACCCTATGACCACAATTGCCGACGAAGCCATAGCGCTGCTCAAGCGACTGATCGCCACTCCGTCGACAAGCCGCAAGGAGGGCGCCACCGCCGACATTATTGAGAAGTGGCTCAATGAGCGCGGACATGATGCAGTGCGCGTGGACAACAACATCTACGCGCTTGCCGCGCCGCTGCGTGCCGCCCTGCCGGTGGTAATGCTCAACTCCCACCACGACACGGTAAAACCCTCCGCGGCCTATACGCGCGACCCCTATTCGCCCGACGAAGCCGACGGCCGCATCTACGGCCTCGGGAGCAACGACGCCGGAGCCTCCGCAGTCAGTCTGCTGGCGGCCTTTAATCAGGCCGATCCGGCCGCGCTTCCGTTCAATCTCCTCGTGGCCATCACCGCCGAAGAGGAGGTGGGAGGCGAACATGGTATGCGCTCGCTCCTCCCTCATCTGGAGAAAGCCGGTCTGAAACCCTCGATGGTCATAGTCGGCGAGCCGACAGGAATGCAGGCCGCCGTGGCCGAGCGCGGACTCGTGGTGCTCGACTGCGTGGCCCATGGAGTGTCCGGCCATGCCGCCCGCAACGAGGGCGTCAACGCCATCTATCGCGCTCTGGCCGATATAGATAAGCTGCGCGGTTACAGCTTCCCGCGTGTCTCCGACGTACTCGGCCCGGTGAAGATCTCGGTCACGCAGATCGAAGCGGGGCGCCAGCACAATGTCATACCCGACGAATGCCGTTTCGTAGTCGACGTTCGCACCACCGATGCCTATTCCAATGAAGATACCGCCCGCATGCTCGCCGACCTTATAGAAAGCGACTGCAAGCCGCGATCCACGCGCGTGCAGGCCTCTGTCATCTCCACAGACCATCCGCTCGTCAGGAGCGCCGTCGCACTCGGAACCACTACTTTCGTATCCCCCACCACAAGCGACATGTCGCTGCTTCACGGCATTCCCTCGCTGAAGATCGGCCCGGGACGCTCCGAACGCAGCCATACGGCCGACGAATACGTTCTCCGCGACGAGATCGTCAAGGCAATCCCCTTCTATTCCTCGCTTATTTCCAACCTCAAAAACCATATCTGAATGAAACTCTGGAGCAAGGGCTTCGAGCCCGACGAAATGATAGAACAGTTCACAGTAGGCCGCGACCGCGAGCTCGACCTGCGCCTGGCGCGATTTGACGTGGAGGGCTCCATGGCCCATATCCGCATGCTCCAGAGCATCGGGCTGCTTACCTCCGAAGAGCTGGCCACGCTGCTCGACGCACTCACCGAAATACTCGCCGTGATCGACCGCGGCGAATTCGTCATCGAACCGGGAGTGGAGGATGTCCACTCGCAGGTGGAGTTCATGCTCACGGCGCGCTTGGGCGATACCGGCAAGAAGATACATTCGGGACGCTCGCGCAACGATCAGGTGCTCGTCGACCTCAAGCTCTTCATGCGCAGCGAGCTGAAACTCACGGCCGAGAGCGTCAAGCATCTCTTCGACCGGCTTCAGGAGCTGTCGGAGCTGCACAAAGACAAGCTTATGCCCGGCTATACCCATCTGCAGGTTGCCATGCCATCGTCGTTCGGGCTGTGGTTCGGCGCCTACGCCGAGAGCCTCGTCGACGACATGCAGATGCTTGTAGCAGCCTACAACGTGGCCAACCAGAATCCGCTCGGATCGGCCGCCGGCTACGGATCGTCGTTCCCGCTCGACCGCGAGATGACC
>CALHWU010000205.1 GCA_938039795.1 uncultured Muribaculaceae bacterium | reverse complement strand
TTGGCGACGGCTCGTCGGCCGAGGATGGTATTTATGTGCTGCTTAAAGAGGTGATAGACAACTCTGTCGACGAGTTTAACCAGGGCTTCGGAAAGGTGATTGACGTGACGGTCACCGACACGTCGGTAACAGTGCGCGACTCTGGTCGCGGCATCCCCCTCGGCAGTGTGGTCGACGCATCGTTGAAGCTCAATACCGGCGCCAATTTCGGCACACGCGGCAATCTGAAGACCGCCGGCATGAACGGAATAGGCATCAAGGCTGTAAACTTCCTTTCGTCAGAGTTCACGGTGCAGAGCGTGCGCGACGGCAAGATGAAGCGTGTCACTTACCATCAGGGCGACATATCTGAAGAGACGGATATTATGGATACCGATGAACCGAACGGGACGACGGTCAGCTTCACCCCCGACGATACACTTTTCAAAGGCTATCGCTACCGCGAGGAGTTCATCGTGCCGATGATCAAGAACTACTCGTATCTCAATGTCGGTCTGACGCTCAATCTCAACGGTGTCAGATATCTGTCGCGTAACGGTCTGATTGACTTGCTCAAGGAGTATATGACCAATGAGCCGCTCTATCCGATAATCCATCTGAAGACGGCCGACCTGGAGGTGGCGTTCACTCATGCGAGCCAGTATGGCGAGGAGTATTATTCCTTTGCCAACGGTCAGAACACCATTCACGGCGGCACGCATCTGACCGCACTGAAGGATGCTCTTTCCCGCACGATCAAGGAGTATTCGGGCAAGTCGAATCTCGAGGGATCCGATATAAGGGGAGGCATAGCGGCCGCAATATCGCTGCGGCTTGAGGAGCCGATGTTTGACTCGCAGGCCAAGACCAAGCTGTCGTCGCGCGACATGGCTCCCGAAGGGCCTACAATAGCCAAATATATCGGCGACTTCATCAAGACCGATCTCGACAATTTCCTCCACCGTAACAAGGAGATCGCCGACGCCATCATACGCAAGGCCATGGACAACGAGCGCGAGCGCAAGAGCATGGCCACCGTCACGAAGAAGGCCCGCGAGCAGAACCGCAAGATAAGCCTCTACAACAAGAAGCTCTTCGACTGCCGCAGCCATCTCAACGACACCCGCGGCGACGAAGAGAAGAAGCTCGCCTCGTCGATATTCATCACCGAGGGCGACTCTGCGGCCGGATCGATCACCAAGATCCGCAATGTGGAGACCCAGGCGGTGTTCTCACTGCGCGGAAAGCCGAAAAACACCTACGGCAAGACCAAAAAGATGGTCTATGAAAACCAGGAGTTCAACGCCTTGCAGGCTGCCCTGAATATAGAGGAGAGCATCGACGGACTCCGCTACAACAAGGTGATCATCGCTACGGATGCCGATGTCGACGGGATGCACATCCGCCTTCTTCTGCTGACATATTTCCTGCAGTTCTTCCCCGATCTGGTGAAACGCGGACATGTCTATATACTGCAGACTCCGCTTTTCCGCGTCCGCAACAAGAAGACGGCCAAACGCGGCTCGCGCAACGCCGATAAAATGCAGGAGGAAACGTATTACTGTTACTCCGACGAAGAACGTATCACGGCGGTAAACAAATTTGGCGCAAATGCGGAAATAACGCGGTTCAAAGGTCTTGGAGAGATCTCTCCACAGGAGTTCGAGGGATTTATCGGCCCTGACATCAGACTTGATCGTGTATCTCTACACAAAGAGGACGGCCTCGGAGAGATGCTGCGTTTCTATATGGGTAAGAATACCTTTGAACGTCAGAATTTTATTATCGAAAATCTTGTGGTCGAAGATGACAGCCAGATCTCCTAAGACAGCCCTATTCCCGGGCTCTTTCAATCCTTTCACCCTCGGCCACCTCGATATCGTCGAGCGTGCCCTGCGGATTTTCGACCGAGTGATAGTGGCCGTGGGCTGCAATATCGGCAAGGCGGAGCCTTCCGAAAACATCGGATGCAGACTTGAGGCTATACGCCGTGCGACTGCTGATTTAGGCGGAGTAGAGGTCATCTCCTATTCTGGCATGACCTCAGATCTCGTAAGGGAAGTCGGGGCGGCAGCCATAATACGCGGAGTGCGCACTATGGCCGACTATGAATACGAGCGTCAGATGGCCGATGTCAATCTGTCGTTGGAGGGGGTGGATACCGTGGCGTTTTTCGCCGATCCGGAGCTGTCCCTGATCAGCTCCTCCCTGATACGGGAACTGGCCCATTACGGCCGCGATATCAGCCATTTCCTTCCCGAGAGCGAATGATCCCTCTCTGTTGTATCCCTCACACACTAACCAAACTCACATAAGCGATATATGAAATCCAGATTTTTATCTCTGATACTCCTGACAGTCATGATTCCGGCTATGGCTCTCCGAGTTGCCGGCGCTGACAATAAAAAGGAAAACTCACAACGGCAGTATCTCCCGATACAGAAGCTTATGAACACCTTTCAGGTGATCAGCGGATATTATGTCGACACAGTCAACGAACCCCATGTGGTGGACGAGGCCATCAAGGCTATGCTCCATACCCTCGATCCGCACTCCACATACAGCGACGCGGAGGCCACGCGGGCGCTGACCGAACCGCTTCAGGGTAATTTCAGCGGTATAGGCATACAGTTCAATATGCTTGACGACACAGTCAAGGTGATCCAGACTGTGGTCGGGGGGCCTTCGGAAAAGGTAGGCATTCTCGCCGGCGACCGGATCATGACGGCCAACGATACGGCCATCTCAGGCGTAAAGATGCCACAGGCCGACGTCATGAAGCGTCTGCGCGGCCCCAAAGGATCTATCGTGAAAATCGGCGCTTTGCGGCGTGGCACTCCCGGCATGATCTATTTCACGATAGAGCGCGACGATATCCCCACATACAGCGTAAACGCCGCCTATATGGCCGACGACAATACGGGGTATATCAAGGTGACTCTTTTCGGTGAGACCACGGCGAAGGAGCTGGCTGAAGCCATAGAGAAACTTCGCAAGCAGGGAATGACCGATCTCATACTTGATCTTGAGGACAATGGCGGCGGCTATCTGCAGGCGGCCATCGACATGGCAAGCATGCTGCTCGACGATGACGCCCTGATCGTCTACACGGAAGGGCGCGTGCAGCCCGCGACGTATTATAAGGCCGCCAAGGCGCTGACGAAATTCGACGGTCGCCTTGTAGTTACCGTCAACCAGTATTCCGCTTCGGCAAGCGAGATCCTGTCGGGGGCAGTGCAGGATAATGACCGCGGCGTGATCGTAGGCCGCCGCACTTTCGGCAAGGGACTTGTGCAGCGTCCGATCCCTTTTCCCGACGGCTCCATGATACGCCTCACGACGGCGAGATATTACACTCCCTCGGGGCGCCTGATACAGAAGCCTTACAAGCCGGGAGAGGAGGAAGACTATGAGCTTGATATAGTCCATCGCTACGAGGCCGGGGAGTTTTCAAGCGCCGACAGCGTGCATTTTGACGAGAGTATGCTGAAACGCACCCTTCACAACGGACGCAAGGTGTATGGAGGCGGAGGCATCATGCCCGACTCGTTCGTGCCGGTCGATACATCCTATTATAGTAATTATTACCGTGATCTTGTCGCTAAAGCTGTCATTAGCCGTTTCAGTCTGACATATGTCGACGAGCATCGCCGTCAGCTCAAGCACGACTGGCCGACGGAGAAAGCCTTTGTCGACGGATTCAAGGTTTCATCTGCCATGATAGACTCGATAACCGCGCTCGGCCAGCGTGAGGGAGTGAAACTTGATTCGGCTCAGCTTGCTGTCAGCAGACCGGCTATAGAGCTGATAGTAAAGGGACTTGTCGGGCGCGATATTTTCGAGCAGAGCACATATTACAGAGTCGTCAATCCGATCGATCCCATATATCGCCGTGCGCTCGACATCATAAATGATGAGAAAACTTATGGCGACCTGCTTGACGGGAAGAAAGAGAAAGAGTGATCTCACTTGCGAACCGACCCCGGCCTATGCGCGTTGAAAAGGTATGAGACGTATAGCCTATCTTCTGACAGTCATTGCCATCGCTTTCGTGGCATGCAGCTGCGACAGCGATGCCTGGGACGAGATGCCCGACCGCGCGCAGAGCTTCGTATCGCAGTATTTTCCCGGAGTGCAGGCTTCGGCTACTTCTGTCGACGCTGACGGGCAGTATACAGTGAAGCTGCGTAATTCGGCAACGATAGTTTTTACGGAGCTGGGTGTATGGCTTTCGGTCGACGGCAACGGGACACCATTGCCGTCAAACCTTCTCTTCAATGAGCTGCCACAGGCATTTTACCGCTATCTTGATGAAATGGAGGCGGTGACCGACGGTGTCTATATGCTTCGGCGCGACGAAAGTCATTATTTCGCAGGACTGCTCGATACTACTGTCGGCTACGATATCGCTTCGGGACGCGTGTATTATCCCGATTCAGATCAGTCGGCACGGTAAAACCTTATGGTGGATTTCATCAGCGGAAAGTTGAGCGACAATATGGCGTTCTGCTCCATTGACGCGTTGAGATCCGTCGATATCAGCTGCATTTCGCTGTCATACCACTGGAGATCCCAGTGATTGGCAAACGGCAACGCTTTGAGGCGCCCTTTCAGCATGCCCTGTCGCCATTTCGACGGATTGACCTCGGCTCCTCCCAGATACACGATATCGTATTCTCCCTTGCGTCCGTCAGACGCTTCAACTATGCCGAGCCGGTAGCGGCCCCCGATCATTGCGCGTCGGGAGTCGGTATCGCGGTCGAGATACTCCCAGACTCCGACCGGCGATCCCGGTTGGCGGTCACGGTTTCGTATTGTGTTCTCGTCAATATCCGTCAGAAGTATGGCAGGCAAGTCGCGATGATAGGCTCCGACGGCGAGGGGAATGTCGACGCCAGCTGTCGCCATGATGGCGATGTCGCCGGGTGTTGTCTCGTGGCAGCTGAGCGTCGCAATCTGCCTCGGGTCGGTCTTGCCGATGCTTATGGTGGCTGTCGCTTTGTCGGGATCCAGTTCGACAACGAGCAGATTGTGTCCGGGAGCCGGACAGATGCCTTCGCGACACTCTTCTGAAACCATTATGCTGTCGCCGTCTGCCTTGGATCGCCTCATCACTTCAAGATGAATATAGCGGTCGTCGACGGTGTCGTCGAGCGTCGCGGCTCCCGGTCGGATAATGGCCGCATAGTACTCGTCGGGCCCGGACATACCCCATATTATCCCTGCGCAGCATTCTTGACGTCCGGTGCGGATGCCGGAATGGCCGAATCCGATACGTGCCTCTACGGCTATAGGGATGAGATGTGGTGAAGACTGCCTGATGACGAGCACCGTATCGGCGGTTGTATGCAGCGTATCGAGATATACGCGGCGTTCTTCGGCCGAAGCCGTCATAGCCAGTAAAATGGCGGCGAGGAGAGATAACATTGTCTTCATCGGCGAGCGTTGTCGAGTGAAACCACACGTTTGGTAAATTCGTCAGCGTCGAGGTCGTAGGGCAGCCAGTGGATGGTGAATCCACGCCTCTCCATCCCTCTGAACCAAGTCATCTGGCGTTTTGCAAACTGATGTATGGCTATCAGCAGCTGGGAAAACATCTCCTCCCGGCTTAAAGCGCCAGTCAGATACAGCGTGACGAATTTGTATTCAAGTCCGTAATAGATAAGATCCTCCGGTGCTATTCCTGAGTCGAGCAGACTCTTGACCTCCTCTATCATTCCCTCATGATCTATGCGGTGACGCAGACGGCTTTCGATGCGCGCCCTTCGGCTTTCGCGGTCGATCTCCACTCCTATGATAAGCGATTGCGAGGGATTTCCGTCGCATCTGCCACCCTCGGCCTCGGGATGCATGGCATACCACCGCTGGATCTCTATGGCCCTGATGGCGCGTTGCGGCGTGTCGACGTCGGTAATGTTGTGGAGTGTCTTCATCGACGCCAGTATTTCTGTCAGCTCATCAAGTGTCTTTCCTGCGAGACTTTCACGCAATACCGGATCAGGAGGCACTTCGGGGAGTCGGAGGCCTTTTATAAGGCTCTCCACATATAGTCCTGTGCCACCGCATACAATTGGCCTGCGCCCTCGTGAAAGTATATCTGATTCGGCAGTGGAGGCGTCACGCACGAATTCAAAGAGATTGTATTTGTAGCCGGCCGGAACGACATCGAGCAGATGCACAGGCACGTCGCCGTATTCAGCTGCGTCCTTTCCCGTGCCTATATCCATGCCGCGGTATACTTGCCGGGAGTCTGCGCTTATGATCTCGCCGCCGATTCGACGTGCCAGACTGACGGCTCTTGCCGTCTTGCCTGATGCTGTAGGGCCGGTGATGACTATGGTGGAGGGGTTCATGCGTTGCCGGTGATATGCTTTTTCCAGAACCGACGCAAACGATAAAATGGCTTGTCGGCATTGAATTCATTGACTGAAAGCCAGTTGTTGTCATTATAGTCGATCTGCCATTTGTGTACGTCGCGCAGCCTGAATGTCGGCTGGTAGTGCTTTATCCTGTAGCGCCGTCGTCCCTGGCTGTCGTAGGTTTTCCACGCCATGGCCATCGTGTGCAGACGGTAGACTTCGGCCGACAGCAGTTTTGCCGTCTGACGTGTGTCGATCAGACGGCCCATCTGGTATATTGAGGCAAATATCAGCTCAGGTCTTGTAAGGGCGAGTGAGGCTGCCTCTTTTTCTGACAAAAAGCAGATGAAATGGAATATATTGCAGTCGGCGTTGCCGTTGTCAGTGACATACATCGGACGGATCTCCGCATCAATTCCCATCATATCCCTGAAAACAGAGTGAGCTTCATCAAGCCCGATCTTTTGGCGGTGGGGGATTATAAGTGAGGCGGGAGTGTCGTAGCAAGTGTCGGCAAAGTTGATGTTCATGTCAGGATCCGCCTGTGGGGGACGGATCACGATGGTATTGTCGGCGATTATGATGAACCGTATAAGTGTGGAACGCCTCATCTGCTGTCCGCTTCCTTCGAAATGTTCCTCATAATAGTTGCAGAGTCCCATATAGCGGACAGCCATTACCACTATGGTGATGACGAACACCGCCAGAGGAGTCCAGAAGAAAACCAGCCGGTCAGGCTCATTGAGATTTACGTTTACGTAGGCGAGGAAATAGTAGACCCATCCGACGAGAGTCACCAATGCCGAAACGTTCAGAAGCATTCGTGTCTGATAATTGCCCTCCTGTGAGAAGAGATTGCCGAGAAATCCCCGCTCGGCAGGAAATCCGTTGCGTATCTTGCAGTCACGGCAGAATCTCAGCTTGCCCCCTCTGACGACTGCGAAGAGGGTGACTGCGACTGTGACAGGGCCGATGACCAGAACGGTGATAAACGGTATCTCTGTGTTGATGGTGTCTCCCTCGAAGATCGTCTCAATCAGGTGGCGAGAATACAGTGTCAGCACTACGACCATCACCACGGCCGTCCAGAAAAAAATCCTGGTGGCCAGAAACGGAAGGATGTAGCATGAAGGCAATTTCTTCCGCCGGTTGGCTTTGACAAGCATGAAAAAGCCCATCTGTATCATTATGGCCACTACCGGCACTGCGGCCGGCGGCATCCACAGCGACAACACCACGAGCAGCGATATGGCTCCGGCCACCATGACCCAGTTGAGCCACAGTCTGAATATGCCGTCGAGATTTTCGTGCCGGAGATTTATCGCCATTTTGGTTATGAGTCGGTTTCTGTCAGTCTGTTTACTTCATGTTGCGGTCGAAGTAGTCGAGCATTCTGGCGAATACCACCGTCTGCGCTCCGCAACCGTTTATCGAGTGATCCATGTTGGGGAAGAACAGCACGTCGCACCAGCGACCCGCGCCTTCCATGGCGGCAACATATTCCACGGTGTTGGAGAAATGTACATTGTCGTCGGCTGTGCCGTGCATCACCAGCAGCGGGCACTTTACATCCTTAACAAAATTAAGCGGCGCAGAGTTGAAATAGCCATCGGCATTTTCCTGCGGAGTGAGCATATAGCGTTCGGCATACACGGTGTCGTAATAGCGCCAGTCTGTCACGGGAGCCACAGCCACGGCGGCCGCATAGGGCGCGTCGGGTCGCGATGCGGCCATCAGAGTCTCATATCCTCCGAAGCTCCATCCGTGGATACCTATGCGGCGCGGATCGACAAACGGTTGTGAGGCAGCCCAGCGGGCGGCATTGACCTGATCGATGGATTCATAGTGGCCGAGATTGCGGTATACGACATCCTGGAATGCCCTGCCGCGTCCGCCTGTGCCGCGTCCGTCCACGCATACGATAATATATCCGCGTGTAGTATAGTATGTCATCCAGCCGATGTTCCACTCGTTGAGCACCTGCTGGGATCCCGGGCCGCTGTACTGGTACATTACCACGGGATATTTTTTAGCCGGATCAAACGATGCAGGTTTGAGGATATATCCGTTGAGTGTGACTCCGTCGCTCTGCATGGTGAAGAATTCGCGGTGAGGCTCCATGCCGTAGCGGGCCTTGATGTCGGCGTTGTCCTCAAGCACTTTGATGTCCTTGTCGGCTGATGTGCGCAGGGTGTAGACAGGAGGAGTGGTCACGTCGGTAAACCGCACGGTATAGAAAGCCATGTCGGGGCTGAAGGATGCTGAGGCTGACCCTTCGGCTGGAGTGAGGTCGGTGATGCGTCCCTTGGCGTCGATGCGGCTTACCACACGGTTGATGGCGCCGGTGCGGGTCGACTGGAAGTAGTGGCATGCCCTATTCTGATCGTAACCGTAGTAGGCCGTGATATCGAAATCGCCGGATGTTATGGCCCCGAGGAGCGCCCCGGTGTAGGCGTAGCGGTAAAGATGGTCGTAGCCTGTGCGCGACGAGGTGATGACGAAGAAATCGGGATACCATTTGATGTCTTCGTAAACAGCAGGCGACAGCCATGCGCTGTGCTCTTCGGTAAGTATCGGTTTCACGACTGTCGATCTTGGATTGACAGCATATAGTTCCATGCGTGACTGGGCGCGGTTGAGTGTCGCCACCATCAGCCGGTCGGAAGAGTATGCGAATTCTATGCGGGGAATGTATTCTATGCGGCTGTCGGGGAGGGTGATTTCCTTTGTATTCCGGTTGTCGATATCGTAGGCGTGGATGCTTACAGTTGAGTTCTTTTCACCTGCCACCGGATATTTGTAGGTGAACTGGCCCGGATAGAGTGCATATGCCTTGTCGGGATGGCAATAGCCTTCGTAGAGGGGGAAAGAGAAAAGCCTGACGTCAGCCTCGCGGTATTTCAGATAGCAGAGCATACGGCTGTCGGGCGCCCATGTCATGGATGATGACGTGGTGAATTCCTCTTCATATGTCCAGTCGGGGACACCGTTGATCACTTCATTCTTGGCTCCATCGGTCGTTACGGCGACTTCGGTCCAGTAGTCGAGTTTGCGCAGGTAGATGTTGCCTTGGTCGACAAACGCCACCATGCGGCCGTCGGGCGAGAACATGGGAGCCTGCTGACGTGGATGGTCGGTCGACAGCGGCTTGAGGATGCGGGAATGCAGGTCGTAAATATAGTAGCAGGCGGTGAATGACCGGCGGTAGATGTAGGAAATCTCGTTCCATACCATTATCTTGCTGCCGTCGGGGCTCATCCTGAAGCCGTCGATGCGGTCGGTGGTGTTTTCGCGTGTGTTGGCCAGATCAAGCACGGTCTCCAGCTCTTTGGCCGTGCGCGTATCGTACTTGACGATTTTCTTGCCGTCGGTCGAAAGCTGGAGGTAGAATGCTCCGTCGGAAGTGTAGGTGAAAGAGCGCGGTGATGTGCAGTAGTGTTCCGGTCCGAGATAGCGGTCGATGTTTTTGAATTCGGCTACGCCTGCAGCCGATGCTGACAGTGTCAGTGCGGCTGCCATAGCGGTCATGATGGTGCGGAGTGTCATTTGTATGTGGTTCTTGTTTGTTTACATTTTGGTTGGTAAATGACAGCGGTTTACCATAGCGAAAGCTGTCTGTCGTCGTCGGCCGGAGGATTTTTTTTAGGGGGTTCCTTATAGCCGAAGTCATCGTCGTTCTTCTCCGGTTTTCCCTGGCGGGGGGGCGGGGTGGACATAAACCAGTCGTCGGAATCCATCAGCTCGTCTATGGCGCTGAAGCGTTTCGGTGCCTGGACGTTTTCATCCCGTTTGCGGCGTCCGCGTTTCTGTCGGGCTTTTTTCTCTTTCTGGATCGGTTTGTCGGCAATGCGTTGCAGCTCATTGTCGGGGGTCGGTATGACGTCGGGTATCTCGGTGAGTTCGAGGTGCGACATGTCGTAAACATCCTTCTTGGCCAGGCGGTCAGCCTCGCGGAGAGCATCGGCGAGTTTTAGGTTGAGATTGTGGATGATGTCGTCGCGCTGTTGCAGATCCGAGGTCAGCTTCTTTATGGTGCGGTTTGACTCTTCGAGATCTTTATCAAGCTTTCCGGCACGCCGCTCAGCTTCCGCTGCCGAATCGGCAAGAGCTGAGATGCGGTTGCCGAGCTGGGCTTCGGCCTGCTCTTTTTCAGCCGTCATGCTTTCAATTTTTTCACGGATTGCCGACATTTGGGCATTCTCTTCGCGCAGCTGTTCAAGCTCTTCGATCATCTGGGAGGTAGCTTGCGGGTCGACGGCGCCCTCACCGAGGCCGGCTACACGCAATTTGTTGAGCATGCTCCGGTTTTCAAGTGAAAGTTGCTCTTTCTCGGCCTCAAGAGTGCTTACCTGCATCTCAAGATCACGCACCCGCTCGGTAAGTGCTCGTTTCTGGCGCTGGTTGCTCAGCTTCTCGCCTTTCGACTCTTCACGGCTTTGCTCAAGCTGCTCTTTCTGACGGCGGAGAGTCTCCACTTCCTCCATAAGCCCTCGGCGAGTCTGCTCCCATTCCTGCAGACCCATGTCGTGGGCCCGCTTAATGGCCTGGCGCATGCGTCCGGCGATATCGGCGCTGATATGTTCAAGCATATATTGTTTCTGCGCGTCGGTGTCGAGGCAGCGGCTGACAAATTCGGGCTGTATGGAATTGAAGAGCTCCACCACTGCCGTGAGCATGTCGGCCGGCAGACTGTCGTCGGCCGGACAGGGGATATTGCATTCGCCGGCGACCTCCGGTTCTCCCGGTTGGTCGGGCGATGCAGCCGATAGTCCATCATCCTGTGTGAAGTCGGCTATATCATCATCGTCGTCGGCATGAATGCCGAGTGATCTTCTTATTATTTTTATTATGGACATTACAATGTTGATTTCAGTTTTACTGACCTTCGTGTGGCACCTGTGGCAGTGCCACCACTCCTATGCCTTTTTTGCCGTTAATACCGATCTGCAGCGGCGACGGGAAAGTGACCACTCTTACGAAATCGGTTTCGAGGTCGGCAGGCATCGCATTGAGAAGATCCACGTTGAAGAATCCGTTGCCCGATGCCGGGTCGATAGTGAAATACCCGACCCCGAATGAGGTGAGATTCTGGAAGAAATGCGTGCCCTGGCTCGGCTCGACACGATAGTTGCCGACAGCCGACTCCACGATCAGACGGGCTGATGCTATCTGAGGCCACTTCACCGGTATGCCCAGGGCGGTGTCGCTCGATCCCCACCGGCCGGGGCCGATGAGTATGTAATTGTCGCCGTCCGCCGTCATCTGACGGTTGATTTTTTCCACCTCGCGGGCGATCAGCGGGTTGTTTGACGAGGAGAATCCTTCGGGTCTTACATAGACGATCTTTCTGACGTTGTCGATAGTCCCGTGGCCCAGGGCTGTGTCTGACCGCATGATCAGCTGATCGTCGGGAAGTTCGAGAAGATGCTCGTCGACGAGCTCTTTGCGGTCTACTATCGGACGTATCTGCAGCCAGTAAAGATGTCCTTTCGAGCTTTGTCCCGAACGGTCGATAGTTCCAGCGAACTCAATCTCCACCGGACGGCACATCTCGCGCTGGCCGGTGGTCAGCATGAAGTCGAGGGCTTCGGCCAGAGGATACGCATGGTGTTTGAGTATATTGTTGAATGTGACCACTCTTCGTCCCTCGCCGGCATCGTTGTCGCGAAGCACGTTGTCGCGGTAGTCGTAGACCGAGGTCATCCACCGCAGAGCTCCTGTCGGAGCGATGTCCTGTACTGATTTTTTGACGATGTTGAAGCCGTCGTCGACGCTGAAATCCACCGGTTTGTCTCCTGTGGCAAGCACGTACATGCGTGTCTGCGTGTCGCGCAGTGCGAGGGTCAGTTCCGAGGTCTGGAGCACAGCCTCAGGGTGACGTGGCGAGAACCGGAGCCCGACTCCGCCGTCGACAATGTATTTGCCGAGACCCACGGCAAGTTCGGCCACTCCGTCCTCTGGACGTTCGTGACCTATGGGATAATAGTTGAGCGAGCGGCCGACGCCTGAAAATGACGGGAAATAGTAACCTCCGGCTTCCTCGCCGACGACTTCCTGAATGATGACAGCCATCTTCTCCTGGTCGATCACGTTGGATGTGGCTGTCATATAGGCTTTTGAATCAGCATAGAAGACCGATGCATAGACCGCCTTGATGGCGTCGGAGAGCATCTTCAGCATCTCATAACGGTCGGCGACGCGGGGCACCATATATGTCGAATAGATGCCTGCAAACGGCTGGTAGTGAGAGTCTTCAAGCAGACTTGAGCTTCTGATGGCCAAAGGCCGGTCGACCACTTCGAAAAGCGCGAAAAAGTCCTCGATAAGGCGTTCGGGCAGACGGGCCTGAAGGAAGAATTTCAGTATCGTCTCGTCGGGCGCATCGCTCAGAGCCAGCGGATACAGGCCGTTTGTGGCCATGAATTCGTCGAATATATCTGTGCAGAGCACCACTGTGCGCGGTATGCTGATCGTGATCCCGTCGAGATTGTCGCAAATCGGGTTTTTCTTGATGATCTGGTCGATGAATGCCAGGCCACGTCCCTTGCCTCCGAGCGATCCTTCGCCGATACGGGCGAAGTTGGAGTAGTGGTCAAACCGATCCTTTCGGAAAACGGCTACGACACCACGGTTCTTCATCTTGCGGTATTTCACGATGAGATCGAAGAAGAGCCGCCTTACGGCCGGCACCTCGTCGAGCGAATAGAAACGGTGGCTCTTGACCACGTCGGCTATAGGGAAGAGCGCACGCGAATAGAGCCATCGTGAAATGTCGTCGGTCGAGGCGTGGTGGAGGAGCACTTCCGAGGGAATATCGGAGATGCGGTATTGAAGATCCTTGAGCGAGCGTATGCGCATTATCTCACGGCCAGTATGTGGATCGCGCAGCACGAGATCGCCGAAGCCGAACTTCTCTTTGATAGCCGCCCCAAGATCAACCGGCAGTTTCTTGGAATTCTTGTCGATGAACACGCAGCCGAGCTGCATCACAGGATCGGCATTGTCGGAATCGGAAGATTCTACGATGATAGGCAGATGCGGATCGTGCTGGCGCAGGAAGCTGGCGAGCTTGAGTCCGGCATGTATGTCCTTCGCGCCCTCGCGTTTGAAGGAAACATCACTGATTACTCCGAGCAGATTCCTGCCGAAGCGTCGGTAGATGTCCATAGCCTCCTCGAAATCGCGCGCGAGCATCACTTTCGGACGTCCGCGCATCCGCAGCATCTGTTCATGCTTGTTGAGAGCTTCGGTGGAGGATTCAAACGACTGTTTGAGAAGATTCTTGTACACTGTCGGCAACACCGACGAATAGAACCTCACGGAGTCCTCGACAAGCAGTATCAGCTGTACGCCTACCTCGTTGATGTCTTTCTCCGCATTGAGTTTGTCTTCGAGTAGTTTGATTATGGCAAGAAGCAGGTCGACATTGCCGAGCCAGCTGAATACATAGTCGACGCACCCGAGATCTTCATTGGCCAGCCGTCGCGAAACCTCTTTTGAGAACGGCGTGAGCACCACGATAGGCATGTGGGCCTTCATCTCCTTGATGATGCGCGCTCCGGCAAAAGTCTCGCTGACATCCATGCCCGGCATCATGATGACGAGGTCGAAATGCTTGTGGTGCATCATCTCCACGGCTTCCTCGGCAGTCGCCACCTGAGTGATGCGCGGCGGTGAGCTGAGGTTGAGGGCCACGTATTCGAAATAGAGCTGTTCCTCTATTCGTCCGTCCTCTTCCATCATGAAGGCATCGTAGGGCGATGCGACCAGAAGCACGTTGAATATGCGCTTCTGCATGAGGTTATGGAAAGCTGTGTCCTTGAGATACAGTTGGCTAAGAGCGTCCTCGTTCATCTTGTGCTGAATGTGATGGATCAGTCGGCGTCGATGGCCGGCTTGTCGTCGGGATCGTTTACGAATTCGTGGGGAGCGTAATTCCATCCGGCAGCGTCGAGCATAGGCTTCAGGGCGCGCACGCGGTTGCGGAAGTCAGTGTAGTCGCGTTTTTCCTGCGGTGTCCAGGCCGCCTCGGCCACAGCCGAAAGGCGCGGCATAATCAGGTACTCAAGAAATTCGGGAGTTATGACATATTCGCTCCAGAAATTGGCCTGCACGCCGAGGTATTTGTCGGCGAGATCGGCCGGAACATCTTTCATCGGCACGTAGTTGTAGACCGTCTCAAGGTTTTCGGTGCCGGCGCCTTGTGAAACGGGCTCTGTCGCGAGTTTCGACTGCTTGCGGTTGATATAGTAGGGTATCTGCGGAGTGAGGATTGCGTTCATACCGCGGCGTGCGGCTTCCATGGCTGCCTGTTCGGCAGGCTTCTGACCGATCCAGGCCATGATGGTTATATCGTCGGGAAGCATATCGGTGTTGCCGTGAAGCACTTCGTTCCAGAATATCAGGTGGCGCTGGTCGGCAGCGGGCTTGGCGTCCATATGGGCTGCGATCTGGCGGTAGAAGTTGAGCTGAAGGTCACGGAAGTTGCCGGAGCCGATGGAGTCGAGTTGCGCGCGGCATTGTGCGTTGTTCTCCCACTTGTCGGTCGGGCATTCGTCGCCGCCCAGATGCAGGTAGGGGAATGGGAAGAGAGGTATGAGCTCGTCGATTATGTCGGTAGCCATCTTGACTGCCGCAGGATTGCTGACGTTCATCACGTCGGGCGACACGCCCTGATAGCGCCACACCTCGTGGGGCTGGTCGGGATCACAGGCGAGAATGTCGGGGTAGGAAGCGACAGCAGCCTGAGTATGACCGGGTATGTCGATTTCCGGCACCACCTCGATGAAGCGGTCCTTGGCGTATGCTACGATCTCGCGGATGTCGTCCTGGGTGTAGTAGCCGTCGTAGTCGAGAGTGTCGGGTTCGAGCGATTGCCATCCGAGGCTCCTGCTTTTGCGTTTGGCTCCGACTTCCGTCAGCTTCGGATATTTCTTTATCTCGATGCGCCAGCCCTGATCCTCGGTGAGATGCCAGTGGAAACGGTTCATTTTATGGGCGGCCATCATGTCAAGCACTTTCTTCACCTCATCCTTGCCGAAGAAGTGGCGCCCTTCGTCGAGCATGAATCCGCGCCATCCGAAGCGGGGCTCGTCGACAATGGTCACACACGGTATTGAGGCGCTGCTGCGCGACACTTCGTAAGGCATAAGCTGGCGCAGTGTCTGAAGCGCATAGAAGAATCCGGCCGGGCGTGAGGCTTCTATGTCGATTCCTTCCGGTGTTACTTGCAGTCTGTAAGCCTCAGCGCCCATCGACTTGTCGACTGAGAGATTGATCAGGGCTTTTGAGCCTTTGTCGAATTTCACTCCGGCAGCTTTTTCGAAGGCGGGTATGAACTGAGTGAATACGGCGTCGATGCTGTCGCCGGAATAGGGGGCGGCAGAGTATCCGACCGTTTGCGGAAGCAGAAGAGCGCCGTCGGCGACTTCAAGCTGCGACGGAAGTGGAATTATTGCAGGCGCTTTCTGGGCTCCGGCGCTGATGCAAAGGGCTACGGTAGCGGCTAAGGCTACGAATCGACTGTGTAATCTCATTTCGCAGAGGCTGTTTGTTCAAGGTTAATAATGATGCGAAGTTACAAATTTTCACTTGCTTTACCAAGAAAAAAGGGCACCAATAGCCGTAGGTGGCTGCAGGTGTCCTTTTGGGGTGCGTAGAAGGTGTTGCAATGCGGCACCCTCAGCCTACAAGTTCGGCGAACAGACGCTCGAAAGTGGTGTCGAAATCTGTAGTCAGTCCGGGATGCGGACGTGATGTCTGGACACACGCGCTTTTGGCCGCGGTCAGCCACCTGAACCGTTCTTCAACCGGATACGCCGCAATTGGGCCGGCCTCAGCTTCGCCGCGGCAGATCCGTTCGAAGCCATGAAGCTGATCCAGCGCCGGACATAGATCGGCATCCGGCGCAATAGCGGCCAGTCTGGCATCGTCTATGCGCAGACGCATCTGCAGGCGACGGTGGCGCTTGCACATCATCAGCAGTCCGACATTGATGAACTCCTCGCGCTCTATGCGTGGCACCAGTCGCACCACGGCATATTCATATACGGCTTTTTCGTGCATCGACAGCTTGTTTAACGAATGTTTCGGAGGCTTCGAGCCGCCTTATAAGAAAATCCCTGTAGACCTGGCGCACTTCGTCGGGCGACATCTCGCGCCCCTCCTCGATAAGCCATTCCTGAGGGACGGCACCGACAATCTCGGTGATGACCGCCGGGGTGATGCGGCTTTTCATCAGCCGGTCAGTCTCTGTCAGAAGAGATGCTTTGTGGAGCAGCGCGTGATATCTGACGTAGGGGAACGGGCTGACGGCGGCCTTGTCGAAGTCGCGCCAGGAATGGTGGAAATAGAGCGATGCGCCGTGGTCAATAAGCCATGTCTCGCCGTGCCAGAGGAGCATGTTGGTGTTTTTGACCGTGCGGTCGATATTGGTCAGAAATGCGTCAGTCCATACTATCGCGGATGCTTCTTCGGCTCCGATCGGATTGACGTAGGGGTCGAGCGTGACGGCTCCCGACAGGAAATGGATGCCCAGATTGAGGCCGCGGCTTGCCTTGAGCAGATCCTGCACCTCTTCGTCGGGCTCCGTCTGGCCGAATTCCTCGCCGAGGTGAAGCAATACCTGCTCGGGAACCCTGAGGCCGGCCTGTCGGGCTATCTCGCCCCCTATAAGCTCGGCCACGAGCGCTTTGGCGCCATGACCGGCGCCGCGCATTTTCACTACATACTTGAAGTCATCGTCAGCCTCCGCGAGAAGGGGTAGCGAACCCCCTTCGCGCAGAGGCTGGATGTAGCGGGTGACTTCCTGGCTGCGCAGGTCGATGCTCATTCGTTGAGATGGTGGATCGTATCGACGAGCTGATCGCCCAGTCCGATGGTATAGCCCTGGCTTACGAACACGATGCGGTTGAACGTGTCGGCGATGATGAAGATCGGGCGCTCGCCGGCGGGGAGCTTGAGGTTTTCGATGATCTCGGAGGCTATCTTTCCGTCGTTGTCTATACCGTAGCTGACCGTAGAGGGGAGAGCGGGGAGCAGGGAAGAGTCGAAACGCTCTGCGTCCTGCTTGTCCTTGAAGAGGAGCACCATGCCGCGACCCCATTTCTCGAACTCGGGGCCTACGGCCGCTATGTCGCGGAGGGCGTGGTTTGTGGGCTCGTGGTTGGGCGTGAGCAGTCCGATCACGTAGTAACCGCGTCCGGTAGTGGCTAGCACCGATTTTTCGGCTCCCGACTTGAGGTCGGTGTAGATGTTCTCGGAGTTGAAGTTGCCGATCACCTGCACTCCCTTGTTGTCCTGGCGCATCACGAGCGTGTCGCTGACGGTCTGGCCCGGGACTATGTCGAAGAACTGAGTGCGCGCAAGCACTCCGCCGTCGGCCATGCGCTGGCCGCTGACAAGCATGTACTGGCCCTCGTCGAGCTGCTGGCCGTCGCGGAAAATGCTGCTCCAGGTGCCGTCCTCGGGGAATCCGAGCAGCTGCGGCTCGCCGTCGACGATCTTCGAGAGTGTAAACTGCGTGTAGTATTTCGGATCGTCGATGCGGCCGGTCTTGGTAAAGTCGAGTTTCAGTGTGCCTTGAGCTGTTGCGGGAACGGTTGCCTCTGCTGCGCCGAAAACGGCGTCGGTCCAGCGGCCGTCGGGATCGGCCCACTGTGTCTTGCCGGTGACCGGATCGATGCGGGCCGGTATGCCGAGGCTGCGCGCTTTGGCCACGAAGTAGATGTCGCGCGAGGCTGCGTTGGTGGCTTTCGAGCGGTCGACGGCTTCGGGGCTCATGCGGATGTTGCCGGGATACCAGTCGGGAAGTATGGTGATCTCTTTGGCGGTCTGGCTGACAAGGGCGGCAGGGTTGGCGCGCAGACGTGCTGCGTCGGCTTCGCTGACGGTGGATCTGAAGTAAGAACGGAACGGTGTCAGCGCCTCGTTGTCGATGCGCGGGGAGAGAATGTAGTCGGCATAAAGGGGCGAGTCTGATGCCGGTGCGGTGATATGATCTTCAAGGATGCTCAGAGGCACGTCGCTGCGGTCCTTGACGCTCAGCGATTCGACAAGCGTCAGCGCCCGCTGGCGGTCGGCGGCAGGCACGGAAGCGAGGAACTGTTCGATGTTCTTGTGGTTGCCGCGGGCGTCGATCATCACCGGGGCCACGCGGGCCGGATCGAGCCCGAGACGGCGACCGAGCTCCTCACCGCGCTCGCGGGTGAAGAATGTTGCGGTGTAGGCTCCTCGGAGAGAGTCCTCATACACTTTGCGACGCTCGTTTTCAGCCGCCTGCTCCGGAGTGACATCGACAGGCTTGTTGGATGCCACGGGAGGAATTATGTCGAGCTCCACGACTCCGGTATAGGAGGGTGACAGATTGAGAGTGACGGGCACATTGCTGTGGCGGCCTACGGAGCCTTTGGCGATACCGAACTTCTTGCCGTCGGTAGCCCACACTACTACATCGCCTATGCCTCCCGAGAGCGATGCATGGCCTCTGGAGTCAGCGGTCTTGGTGGCTATGGGGTAGAATTCGCCATAGTTGTAAAGCCTGAAGCTGACCCTGGCGCCGGGTACGGGTCGTCCATCGGCGTCGACTACGCTGACGCCGATAGTGTCGACCGGAGCATAGTTGGTCGTTACGTTGATGTTTGTGTAGCCGTCGGGGGTGGCGAGCACCTCTTCGGGACCGTCGTAGGCTCCGAATGCGTAGGTGTTCATCAGCATGCCGCGCGATGCCGGGGCGTTGAACCATCCGAGGTTGAGCACGGGCTCCGGCTCGCAGGCGCCGAGGAAATACCATTTGCCGTCGGCCCACGCCTCTACCCAGGCGTGGTTGTCGTCGGTATGCGCCCAGCGCGGGGTGTAGATCTGGCGTGCGGGAATGCCTACCGCGCGGAGAGCCCCGACGGTGAACGTCGACTCCTCGCCGCAGCGTCCGATGGCCGACGATACGGTGGCCAGAGGTGAATGCGTGCGGCTGTCGGATGGCTGATAGGTAGCCTTCTCATGGCACCAGTGGTTCACTTCGAGTATGGCGTCCTTCATCGAGAGGCCTTTGACGCGGTCTTTCAGTTCGGCGTAAAATTCGGGCCGGTGGTTGTCGAGGGCCTCGTTGTTGATGCGCAGCGGCAGCACGAAGTGGCGCCATTCACGGTCGGGAATCGTTTTGCCCCAAGGCATTTCCTGACGTGCGCGCAGGGTGGCGTCGACGTTGGAGAGGAAGAATTCTCCCGAATTGTCGGCCATGTCGGGCAGAGGCATGTAGGCGTAGAGAAATTCGAGCGCCTCGCGTTGCTGCGGTGTGAGCTGGCGGTCAAAAACGGCGAAATATGCCGGATTGCCCACCTTTTCCTGCCGCTCGCGGAAGTCGGACTTCACGCGCGGAGTGGCTATCTGCTGGGCCGTGGCTGCGGCCATTCCGGCCGAGAGCAGGGCGGCTATGGCTATATGTCGTATTTTCATTTGCTGATGGCTTTTATGATTTCGGCCACGATTTCGGCCGAAGTGGTTTTTCGCGAATATTCATCTGTGCCGGGGGCTCCCATGCTGACCCCGGGCTTGCGGTAGATCATACGGCTCGATATGGTATGACGGGCCGATGCGTGCACTTCGTGTGTGCCCGACAGGCGCAGTATCTCGGCTGCGTTCTGGGGGCTGACGCCGCCGCCGGCGAGGATGACGAGCCGTCCGGCGGCTCTGTCGACGAGCTGACGGAGCATTGCAGCTCCCTCAAGCGCCGAGGCTGCCTGACCCGACGTCAGCAGGCGGTTGCAGCCCAGGGCGATTATCTGGTCGAGAGCTTCGAACGGGTCGCGGCAGAGGTCGAACGCACGGTGGAAAGTGACGTTCATCCCCGCAGCGGCCTCCATCATCTTCCGGCAGGCCGGGAGGTCGATGTCGCCCTCGGGCGTCAGAGCGCCGATGACTACGCCGTGGGCGCCGGCCTCGCGGGCCGCTGCGATGTCGTCGGTCATGGCCTCGACCTCCTGGGGCGTGTAGAGGAAGTCGCCTCCTCTCGGGCGGATCAGGACGTGTACTTTCACTTCGGGCACTTCCAGTGCCTGACGCAGGAAGCCTGTCGACGGGGTGATGCCGCCGTCGGCGAGGGCGGAGCACAGCTCCACGCGCTGGGCGCCTCCGCGGGCGGCTGCGTGTACGCTCTCAATGTCGCCGGCGCACACTTCCAGCAGGTTTTTATGGCAGTTGTGGTCAGTCATATGCTGCGGGTCATTTTGTTTCGATCTCGATGATGTAGTCGATGGTCCCTTCGGGAATCTCGGGCAGAGTGACGATGACGCCTCCGTCCTTTATCTTTGAGTGTTTGAGAGGCGTTTTGGTGGCAAATTCCTTAACGCTTCTGATCTTGCCGGAGGCGGGGATCGTGAGCTGGTCGCCGTCGGGGTGGAACACGTGGACGTAGAGTTTGTCGCCCTTGCGTGTCGATGTGCCCCACGGCTGCTGGGGAAAGTCGCCGGCGCGCACGCCATAGACCGTCTCTCCGTTGGCGCGGAGCCATTCGCCCATCCCTTTCAGGCGGTCGAGCGATGCTGCGGGGAGCTCGCCGTCGGGCTGCGGGCCTATGTTGAGTAGCAGGTTGGCGCCCTTGCCGCGCGCGTTGACAAGCAGCTCTATGAGTTCAGCCACGCTCTTGTAGTTCTGGTCCATTATCTTGTAGCCCCACATGCCGTTCATCGTTGCGCATGTCTCCAGAGGAAGCTGCGAGATATCCTGTCCGGAAAGGCCGTGTTCGTTCTGGCCGGGCAGATCGCGCTCGAAGATCTGGAAGTCTTCGCCGGGATAGGGGGTCTCGTGGTGGTTGTTGGCGATCATTGTCGACGGCTGCAGCTTGTGGATAAGCGCATATTGCTCAGGCAACTGCCAGTCGAACGACGGATTCTTGTCCTGATCCCACTTTCCGTCAAACCATATGGCCCCGATCTTACCGTAATTGGTGAGAAGTTCGGTGAGCTGGGCGTTCATGAACTTGTAGTACGACGGCCAGTTGCGGAGCGTGGAGTCGCGGCCGGTCTTCAGGCCTGTGCGCCCCGACGGATAGTCGGGACGGGTCCAGTCGATATGCGAATAGTAGAGATGGAGTTTCAGTCCCTGTTTCTCGCATTCGTCGGCGAGCTCCTTGAGCACGTCGCGTTTGAACGGTGTGGCGTCGACGATATTGTAGTCGCTCTGTTTGGTGCCGAACATCGAGAACCCGTCGTGATGACGTGTGGTGAATGTGATGTATCTCGCGCCGGCATCCTTGAATGCCTTCACCCATTCGGAGGCATCGAATTCGGCGGGATAGAACGCTTTGGCCGATTTGGCATATTCCTCTGCGCTCGCGCCATAGTTGAGATACCATTCGCCCTGTCCGAAGAGGCTGTAGATGCCCCAGTGAAGGAATATTCCGAAGCCGTTGTCGGCAAATTCCTGCTGTGCGGCCACGATTTCGGGCGACGGCGTGTAGGGAGCTGTGTTGGTCTCTGCCGCGAGATTGCCGGCAGTCAGCGCCGCTGCGATGGCGGCGCCCATTAATTTTCTCATTATGATATAATATTTAAGGATTTACTGAGGGGATAAAAGCGAAGAAACCGCCAGTCGTTGTCTGGCTGGAGGCTTCTTCGTCTGTTTGTTTGCTGTGGTCAGAAGGGGAGGTCGCTGTCGGAGCCGCCGTCGGGAGCGATCGGTGCCGGCGGAAAATCGGGGCCCTGCGCCATAGGCTGCTGCATGGGCTGCTGTCCGGCAGTCTCTGCTTTCCATCCGCGGATGCTGGTGTACCAGCGGCCATTGTATTCGCGGCTCTCGATGTCGAAGCTCAGGGTGACGTCGTCGCCCACGTTGAGCTGATAGCGGTCGGCATTGTCGCCGAAGAAGTCGAAATGCACCTTCTTGGGATATGTCTCCTGTGTCTCAAGCACATATTCGTGTTTCTTCCAGTTGTTTCCCGCCTTCGAAGTGCCCGATACGGCACCGAGGTCAAGGATGATTTTTCCTTTGATTTCCATTATCGGATTTATGATTGTTTGTGTTGTTTGATCTGTCGCTGACGACAATGTTATCTCTGCAAATTTACGCAATAATCCCGACTCGGCAAAAATCCCGCCTCCACTTTCGGCAATTTTCTTTGCAGCATTCTCTGTGGTGGCTTGGGAAGCCATGAATCAGGCAGCCACAAAATGCGGGTGATACAGAAAATACAAGGTCTAATCTTGATTTTTGCCGGTTTGAAGGGCAAATATCTCTTTCTGACGCTCAATTTCTGCGGTTAATTCTTCCTTTGTCGGGAGATATGTCAGATATCTGACTGCCCTCCTCATACCAATCACGTTCGTCTACATTCTTTATTCTCATCAGCCGTTCATAATGCGACCAGGATAAATTGGAGGGAAGCATTTTGCCAACTCCAATTCGGCAGACACTGTCTGCCCTTTCATGGTCAGGCCGTTTTTTTTTGTCTTAAATTATTACTGTCCGCTAAACTATAAATCAGTGAGTCCAACATCTTGAAAGGGAGAAGTTGGACTTACTATTAATGTATGACAAGCCCCTCTCAGACAATTTCATGATCGGGAGGCGGCGATTCGGAGGCCTCGGCGAGCATTATATTCAGGTCTGCGTCGGGTTTGTTGAGGAACTTTTCGAGATTGAGGTAATACATCAGAACAATTCGCACGATTGTGGCGAGACCGGAGAAGCTCCATCGCCTTTTTAGCTTGCTTTGCAAGACGGAAAGCAACAGATTTGCGATGAGTGTAACCCAGATCTGGATTTTGATGGCGTTTGCGCT
>CALHWU010000204.1 GCA_938039795.1 uncultured Muribaculaceae bacterium | reverse complement strand
ACATCCTCAGCCAATTATCCCATGTCTGTCAGTGGCCTTTAACTGAATATCCCTAATCTAACTCCATGCGTGATGATTGACAAGATCCCGGAACATTACGGACCAGTAGATTAGGAAACGAGGATAATTTTCGTCACCGTCAATGCGACGCCTAAAATGCTGGAGCTTGCAATGATTCCAGAAATCTACATGTTTGACTGTGCGGAATATGCTTCCCCAAGCAGGATCTCTTTGACGAAGCCTGTGGATAACTTGTTGAGCTCGCGGTTGAGCGATTTCTGCTCGCACTTGTCGAGAGCGGTGTATGCACCACCGTGCTCCTTCAGAAAATCCTCAAGGATATCTTTTGAGAACATCCCCATTATTTTTCCAAAATCCTTGGGTAGTGTTACCTCACCGATATGGCTGATTACGTTGTTCAGCCTGTTTTCAGTGACGTATGCCTCCAGTTCGGGAAGCATCGCCTTCAAGGAGTCGCTGTATGGTATGGGTTCCGTGAAGAGCTTGTTGCGTGTCTTTACCGATTTCTTTTCGGCAAATCTTGCGTTCTTGCTCTTAATCAAGACTCTGGAGCCATTCCTAAGATACTGAGGCGTGACAGGACGGATCACAACACCCTCGCAGATGTTGTCATCAATGTCAGGCAAACCAAGCCACTGAGAGATTTTGCTCTGGAATGCGTTGGGATATTTCAGGCATTCTGCAAGTGAACCTCTCATCAAGGAGCGTGCATAGAAAAAGCCCTCTGCTTCAAATAGAGAATTAACCTCATCTACTGCAAGATAGCAACCTGCTTCTCCTTCAAACACATAGATGTCGAATCCGTAAAACTCATGGGCAGGCGTGTAGTTTACGCCTTTCTGGATAAGAGTAAGCCCCTTGGCAGCGGGCACTCCTTCGTGTGCATAGCGGCCGCCAAACATCTCTCCGAACACAGAGATGGCAGAAACCGCTGGATGTGCCTCCCGGATCCTCCTGAACAGCGACAGTACCCTCTGCTTGTAGGCTTCCAACAGCGACTGGAAGTCGTAGAATTTATCATCCTCGGAAAGTATTGACGTTCTCTTTGCAAATCTCACTTCTTCGCCATCGCAGAGAAAGCTTGTGTTTGCTCCGTGCACCTTCTCCTGCACTACCCATTCAAGGTCTGTCGGCATTTCTGCCCAGACCCGCTCCATGAAGTCGCGGGTGATGGCGTTGTCAATGGAGCTGTACTTTTTGAAATTGATCATTCTTCTTTTTTGAAATTATGCGCCACGCGGCGCGGTTATTGAAATGTGTGTCCGCAGCTAATCGCGATGGAGAAGGTTATATCGGTGAGGACACAAAAAAAACGACTGTCGGGAAGCGTGGTAAGAACTTTCCGACAGTCGTTATATCTCAGTGAGCCAATATTTGGAGGCTAACTTATGTCAGTTGGATTACTGAAACAAAACGGTCGGACAGCGCCGCAATATGATGTGCATGTTGTTGACGGCATAAGCACACAAGCATTGCGTTCAAAGCCATTTAAGCCCTGAATACGTTTGTTAATTAGTATGTTGCAATGCTGTCTTGCCATTTATTTCGTTTTAATTGGGCGCAAAGTTAATACTTTTTCACAAATCCACCAAATAAATTTTTATGCGGGGTTAGAAAGTATGATATATTCTCATGAAACTCCATGTGCAGATCAGAACAATAACAAGCCTCTATTACACTTTTTCAATCGAATAAATAAGATATGGCCGCATTTTTACTAACGAACAAATGACATCCAACGACATTTTTCCAAGCGAATACACGACGGACAATTGCAAATATTGGTAAAAACAGCTATCTTTGCCGATACAAAAAATGATTGAGGAAACCTGAAGCCAATCAGCCAGAATATGCATTCCTTCAGGATTTCTATATTCCTGAAAACGCAGAGGCTGCGCAGGATGCGCAACTTCATGCCAGTATCGCTCGTATCGTCCGAAACGATTTATGCTATTTTCCCGACAAAAAATTGTGGCTAATGGCGATTTTGGCTAATTTTGCAGAATAAAATCATCATTGACCAAAAATGACACAACTTCCCACACCTCCGGCCGTTGTGGCCGTCTGCTCCGACCACGCCGGCTATCAGTTGAAGCAGACTATCATCCGGCGTCTCACCAATCTGGGATATGAAGTGAAGGATTTCGGCACGGACTCGGAAGCGTCGTGCGATTACCCCGACTTCGCCCATCCGTGCGCCAAGGCCATAGAGGATGGACAGGCCGCGTTCGGAGTGGCCATGTGCGGCTCCGGCAACGGTATAGCCATGACGCTCAACAAGCATCAGGCTATACGTGCGGCTATCTGCTGGGATCCCGAACTCGCACGCCTGGCCCGGGCACACAACAATGCAAACGTACTCGTGCTCCCGGCCCGCTTTATCGATCAGTCACTGGGCCTGGAGATGCTCGACGTCTTCATCGCCGAACCCTATGAGGGTGGCCGTCATGACCGCCGCATAGCCAAGATACCCGTAACAGATTAACCCGACTTTTCCGCAGGCAGGCTGCCCCAAGGGCCCTGACCGCACTTTTTTTAGTATGACGACCGGGCGCTGTGTCCTTCAAAGAACGCAGCGCCCGGTATTTTGTCACAGAAGACAAGACGGGAGTTTACCGACTATTTAAGGAACAGCCCCGATAAATCCGGGGAACCGGAAGCAGGCGGCTAACCTGACGCCGGACCGACGACAGCAATCCTTGTGCGGCCGCCGACTGCCCGCGTCTACGCTCTACCCTGGCCGCAAAGTCATCCTCATTCACCGGAATATTCCTTTCGGCAAGATATGTCAGAACACGCCCGCGGGCTTCCTCATCGCCGTCGGCCTCGAGCGCGGCAGCGATCTCCAGATAAGAATCCGCAAGGTTTTCGGCCGCCTCACGCCGATTGTCGAGAAAATGTCCGATCAGACGTTCGCGCACGTCCATAGCCATCAGCCATCCGCGCCTGCGGTCACCGCTCCATATGCCCCGGTCATGACGGCGATAGACCGCCATCGGCTGAGGCAGGAAGCCGATTGAGCCGCGCTCGGCATGCAGCGAATGCATGGCATAGTCAAACAATCTGACCGATGACAGCCACTGCGGCAACTCCCCGTAAGGGATGGCACGATACATCACGCTCAGATTCGTGATGACATTGGCGCGCGCCAGATCTTCGAGTTCCATTTTCCGGGACTGATGCGGATTGCTCAGCGACATCGATCCGTCAGTCTGATAGTAGTTGACCACACGGTGAAAGCAGAGCGCACAGTCGTGGTGCTGATCGAGCATCCGGGCCTGACGTGCAAGCTTATGTCGCGAGCACCACCAGTCGTCGGCCTCGCAGATCGCTATATATTCTCCCCGGGCATGTGCATAGGCATCGAGATAGTTGGCCTGCAATCCGAGATTTTCCGGGCGGCGCAACAACCGCACGATACCGGGATAGCGGTCGGCCCATGCCGATGCCACGTCGGCTGTGGAGTCGGTCGACGCATCGTCGGCCACGATCAGTTCAAACGCGAAAGGCGCCTTCTGGCTCACCACGCTTCTTATGGCCTCGCCGATGTAAGCCTCCTGATTGTAGGCTATCATCAGCACGCTCACCTTGGGGCGATGCAGTTCAGTCATGCTTTCCTGCCGCCTCATCGGCCTTTTCCATCGCCGCAGCCACCGTCTCCGAGAGAGTCGGATGTCCATGTATCACCGACGTGAACCGCGCGGAGTCCATCCCCGCCACCATGGCGACGGCTATCTCCTCAATCAGATCGGCCGCATGGGGGCCGCATATGTGGCAGCCGAGAATACGTCGGTCATGTCGGCCGACAATCACCTTCACCAGGCCGTCGGCCGCTCCCATCGCCATCGCCTTGCCGTTGGCTCGGAAGGTCGACGTCGCAGTGACGAAATCCAGCCCCTGGGCGGCACACTGCTCCTCGGTCAGTCCGACCATCGAGCATTCAGGCACAGTGAATACCGCCGACGGCATCACACCAAGATCCACCTTGTCGCCGAGCACTACCCTGCCCTGGGCCGAAGCCGCATGAGCGAGCATGCAGAGCCCGTTGACGTCGCCTATCGCATAGACGCCAGGCGCCGACGTCTGCATCGAGGCGTCGACCTTGATGAATTCTCTCTCGGTCAGCTCCACTCCGGCCTTGTCAAGCCCGTCGGGAATCACCGGACGGCGTCCGACCGCCGAAACCACCATGTCGGCCGTCAGGGTCTTCTCCTTGCCCTTGCAGACATAGCGTATCTCCTGCTTTCCGGCATCATCCTTTACGATAGCGCCGACAGCCGCCTGAGTGACGATATCGACACCACGCCGCTTCATCGCCATGCGCAGACGCTTGGCTATCTCGCGGTCAAACGGCGGCAGGATTTCCGGACAATACTCCAGTACGCTCACCTTGCTGCCGAACGCAGCGAAAATCGAAGCGAACTCCATTCCGATCACTCCCCCGCCCACTATGGCTATCTCCGCAGGCAGGCAGTCAAGCGCCAGCAGCCGGTCGCTGTCGATTGCCAGCTCGGCTCCTTCGGCCCGGAGAGGAGCGGGTCGCGACCCTGTAGCGATTATGACGCGCGGGGCGGTCAGCTCTTCATCTCCGACCTGGATTGTCCGCTCCCCCTTAAAACGGGCTTCTCCACGGATCACTCTTACTCCTCCGAGCAGTGTCTCCACTCCCTGGCGAAGTTCGCCTACAATCGCGTCGCGACGCGCGCAGGCCGAGGCATAGTCGAGAGTGAAGCCGGTTGTAGCCACCCCGAAGTCAAACGCCTCTCTGACCGTGGCGGCTACTTCAGCCGACCGGCAAAGAGCCTTAGTCGGGATACATCCGCGGTTAAGGCAAGTGCCTCCCGGAAGATCGCGTTCCACTATCACCGTCTCAAGTCCGCGTGCCGCGGCCCGGGCGGCTGTCTCGTAGCCGCCCGGGCCGGCACCTATCACGATAAGGTCACAGTGTGTCATGCCTGCGATGTCTTTAGGTCTTCGTAGGTCACCACCGGATTGAGCGCAGCAGCCGTATCGTCGGGCCGACTGACAGGCGTGGTGTGCGGAGCGGTTTTCACCATTTCCGGATTCTCCGCCGCCTCCATGGCGATGGTCCGCATCGTTTCGATGAAGGCGTCGAGCGTCTCGGGACTCTCCGTCTCAGTCGGCTCGATCATAAGCGACTCATGGAAGAGTAGCGGGAAATAGATCGTCGGCGCATGGAATCCGAAGTCGAGCAGACGCTTGGCCACGTCGAGCGTAGTGACGCCGGTCGACTTATCGCGAAGCCCGTCAAACACAAACTCATGTTTGCACACTCTGTCCAGAGGAAGCATATACAGATCGCGTAGCGACTCCCTGATATAGTTGGCATTAAGCGTAGCCAGCGGGCCGGCCATTTTCAGGCCATCGCGTCCGAGCGACATGATATATGCCAACGCACGCAGCTGCACGCCGTAGTTGCCGAGCGTGGCCGATATGCTGCCGAGCGCCTCGGCGTCGTCGCGCGTCACCGTGAAACTGCCGTCAGCCTCTCGGCGCACGCGCGGATCGGGCAGGAACTGCTCCAGTCCCTTGCGGACTCCCACCGGACCGCTGCCAGGTCCGCCCCCGCCATGAGGCGTTGAGAAGGTCTTGTGGAGATTGATGTGCATCACGTCGAAGCCCATGTCGCCGGGCCGGGCGATGCCGAGCATCGGGTTAAGGTTGGCCCCGTCGTAATACATCAGGCCGCCCGCCGCATGGACCATATCGCAGATCTCTTTAACTCCGTGCTCAAATATGCCGGCAGTATTTGGATTGGTCATCATCATGGCCGCCACCGTATCGTCGAGAAGCGGACGAAGAGCCTCGATATCGACAGTGCCGTCAGGCAGACTCTTGACTTCCACCACTTTCAGTCCGGCCACCGCTGCCGATGCCGGATTGGTGCCGTGAGCCGAATCAGGCACTATCACTTTCGTGCGCTTATGATCGCCGCGCGCCTGATGATAGGCACGTATGACCATCAGTCCGGTAAGCTCTCCGTGAGCGCCTGCAAACGGATTGAGCGTAAACTCGCTCATGCCGCCGATCTCCGCCAGAGCAGTCTGAAGCGTCCAGTAAGCTTCGAGAGCGCCCTGCACGGTCGATGCTGGCTGCATGGGATGCAGGTCGGCGAACGCGTGATGGGCCGCTATCTCCTCGTTGATCTTCGGATTATACTTCATCGTGCACGACCCCAGAGGATAGAAGCCTGTATCGACTCCGAAGTTATTGGCGCTCATATTGGTGTAATGGCGCACCACTGTAGGCTCGTCCACTTCAGGCAGACGGAGCGCTTCGGAGCGCAGAAGGCCGGCCGGTATGGATGCGATGGCGTCAGGGGTGTCATTGTCGGGCAACGAAGCGCCGCGTCGGCCCTGCCGCGAAAGCTCGTAAATGAGCTTGCCGTAATATTCCTTGTTCATGATTTCAGCTTTTTGACGGTTTCTACCAGTCGGTCCATATCCTCGCGCGTCTGCATCTCGGTCACCGCTATAAGTATCCGGCGCGGCGCGATCTTCACTCCACAGAGGATCTCGTTCTCTATGCACAGGCGTTCGAGCTCATCCACCTCGAAATCGGTATCCATAGCAAACTCGTTGATGAACGGCTTGCCCGGAAACGACATGCGCATAAGTCCCGTGGCCTCAAGCTGCGATGCGAGATAATGCGCTCCGTTGAGCCCCTGCATGGCCGCCTCGCGGAGTCCGTCGGCGCCGAGCAGACTCAGATAGACGACAGTGTGAAGCGCCATGAGCCCCTGGTTGGAGCATATATTGCTGGTAGCCTTGTCGCGGCGGATATGCTGTTCGCGTGCCTGCAGCGTCAGCACGAAAGTGCGGTGTCCGTCGGAATCGGTCGTAGCTCCTACTATACGCCCGGGCATCTTGCGTATGAGAGCCTTCGAAGCGCAGAGGAAGCCCAGATAGGGGCCTCCGTAGTGCAGGGGCATACCGAGCGACTGCGCGTCGCCGCATGCTATGTCGGCGCCCCATTCGCCCGGAGTCTTCATCAGTGCGAGATCGGCCGGAACACAGTTGACAATCAACAGAGCTTTGACGCGATGGCAGGCATCGGCCCATCCGGCATAATTCTCGAGAATGCCGTAATAGTTGGGGGTTGCCACGATTACGCCGGCGACATCGCCCTCGGCAAGCTTGGCTTCCAGATCGTCGCGCAGGCTGACGCCGTCAGCCTCGGCTATCTCGTCGAGTCTGACGCCATGATAGCGCGCATAGGTAGCCACGACGCGGCGCACGGCCGGATTGACCGTCGAAGCGATCAGCACCCTGTCGCGCTTGCGCGACGCGCTCACCGCCATCATCATGGCCTCCGCTGTGGCCGTAGCGCCATCATACATCGACGCGTTCGACACCTCCATGCCGGTCAGCTGGCTCATCATCGACTGATATTCGAAGATATATTGCAGCGTGCCCTGAGATATTTCGGGCTGATAGGGCGTATAGGCTGTCAGAAACTCCGACCGGCTCAGGATATAAGGTATTACCGACGGAGTGTAGTGGTGATAGAATCCGGCGCCGGCAAAGCATGTCAGCTGACGGTTGCGGCTGCCGAGATCGTTGAAAAAGTCGCGTATCTCTTTTTCGCTGCGGCCCTCGGGGAGATCATAGTCGCCCTTCAGACGCAGACCGGCCGGAACGTCGGAATACAGTTCGTCGAGTTCCTTCATGCCGCAACGGCCGAGCATCCGCTGGATGTCATCGGCCGTATGTGGGAAATAATGGTGGGTCATTCCTTTGCTGAATATTGGGTCAATGGGCGCCCTCTGTGGCGCAGAAAGCGTTGTAGGCCTCTTCGTCCATAAGCTCATCGAGCTCTGCCGGATCTGAGAGTTCTACCTTTATGATCCAGTTGGCCATGGCGTCCTGGTTGATCAGACGAGGATTGTCGATAAGCAGTTCGTTGCTTTCAACTACTGCTCCGCTTACGGGCGCGATAAGGTCGCTGGCGGCCTTCACACTCTCCACGGCGCCGAACTCCTCACCGGCAGTCACGTCGTCGCCCTGCTCGGGCATATCCACGTAGACCACGTTTCCGAGGGCTTTCTGCGCATAATCCGATATGCCTACATAACCGATGTTGCCGTCGACTGTCACATATTCGTGTGTGCGGCTGTAATAAGTCTTGCTCATATTTCCTGATGTTTGATTGTTACGTGATATTTGTTTGATTATATGATCTTATTTCTTGTAGCTTTTCTTGTAGAATTTCTTTGCTGTGACGGTAGCGGGGAAAGTCTTCTTGCGCACTTTCACCGCCACTTCCGTGCCCTTCTCCGTGTAGGCCGCATCGATCATGGCCATGGCCACGCTCTTGTCTACGGAGATGCCGCGGTAACCGGTCGTCACATGGCCGATCACGTGGCCGTCGGACGGATCTATCACCTCGCTGCCATGACGGGCGATAGCGCGGTCATGTATCTCCAGTCCCACGAGTTTTCTCTTCAGTCCCTCGGCTTTCTGTTGACGCAGCGCCTCGCAGCCGATAAAGCCGCCAGCCTTGTCGAGTTTCACGAAGATACCCAGTCCGGCCTCAAGCGGCGTGACATCGTCGGCAAGCTCGTCGCCATACAGCGGCAGTCCGACCTCGAAGCGCAAAGTATCGCGACATCCGAGACCGCATGGCGCGCAGCGACCCGATTCCATCAGCCGGTCCCACATCTGCCCTGTCGCCTCATGATCGGCATAAATCTCGAAGCCATCCTCGCCCGTATAGCCTGTACGGCTGACGATCAGATGACGGCCATCCTTGTCAAGCTCCTTGAATGTATAGAATGTCAGCTCGCTGCAAGGAAGCCCGAGCACCTCCTCCATTACGCGCTCGGCTTCCGGGCCCTGAACGGCCAGCTCGCCCATCGAATCGCTGAGATCCGTGATCTTCACGTCGAATCCTGCTGACTGGCTGCGCATCCATTCGAGATCCTTATCGATGTTGGCGGCATTTATCACCGGGAAGAAATCATTGTCGCCGCGCTTGTAGACGAGCAGATCGTCGACCGTCCCGCCATCCTCGCGAAGCATCATTCCGTAGAAGATCTTCCCTTCGGGCGCGCCGGTCACGTCGTTGGTAAATATATGGTTGATATACCGCTCGGCATCAGGACCTGTCACCGACACTTCCCCCATGTGGGACACATCAAACACCCCGCAATGATTTCTCACCGCCTGATGTTCCTCTGTGATGCCCTCATACTGTATGGGCATATCAAAGCCGCCGAAAGGGCTCATCTGCGCTCCGAGCGCCACATGGCGCGAGTGGAGACACGTTTCTTTGTTTTCTGGCATATTATATCTTTGTTTAAGGTAATTTATAATTTCAACAACAGACCTACGGAATCCCGCAAGGCCTTTATTATACAGGTGCGAATTTACGCAAAAACGACGAACCTCGCAAACTTATCGGATCCCGGATTAAACCGGAGACACTTCCGACCGGATCAATGCGGATCAGAGTTTCCAAAAAACTTCAGGCATACCGGATGATGAGCGTAGAACGACCTGTCGGACGGCATCAGCCGTCCCGACAAGGGATCACGCTCATACACCTCTATCCTGTCGCTGTCGCGGCACGCCACAAGCAGCCATCGTCCGTCGGGCGAAATCGCGAAATTGCGCGGATGCGGGCCGGTCGTCATATATCCTGTGCGTGTAAGCCGTCCGGTCAGCGAATCGACAGCAAAAACAGCTATGCCATCGTTTTTAAGACGGTTTGAAGTATAAAGAAACCGTTCGTCGGGCGAGAGATGAATGTCGCCGCTTCCATGGCCGCCGACCGTGTCGGAGGCTATGTACTGTACGGGAACGAAGGTGTCTCCGCTACGTTCCAGCACAGTCACCTGGCCGGATATCTCGTTGATCAGATAGCCTGTGCCTTTGCGGGAGTAAACAATATGCCGCGGACCGGAATTATGTATCAGCTCCACATCACGCATGTTTGCCGGATCTACAAGAGTCGAGGATCCGGCGCCGTTCACCGGGAAGATATGAAGCCTGTCAGTGCCCAGATCCGCACAGACAAGCAATGAGGCGTCAGGCGTGAATGTCACGCTGTGCAGCCGAGGCTCTCCTTTGCTCTGGGTAGTGGGATCACCGTTGGCGAATTCCAGAATCTGGGGCTCTCCACACGGACGTCCGGCCGAATCAAGAGCATATATAGTCACATTGCCTCCGAGATAATTGGCTGTAAGGACATATCTTCCGTCGGGCGACAGATTGACGTAGCATGGCGCGCCTCCGCCGGTGGTGTCCGAAGCCTCAAGGGCAAGGACACCGTG
>CALHWU010000203.1 GCA_938039795.1 uncultured Muribaculaceae bacterium | reverse complement strand
TGCCGTTCACGTAGAACAGCACTTTGAATGTACTTCTTGCCATACTCGTTTTTTTTGCAAAGTTAAATATCAACGAGTTAGACCTTGTAAGCCAATCAAAGCCATACGAAGTAAATATCAGTGCCATGTGTTAAAAATCACCTTTCAGCGGGTAATGATTTGCAAACCGTTCTCCTGCTTAGCTCTGCTTTTCTTTGCTTTTTCAGCATTTTCGGCTTGGCAGCATCTGACACCCTAACGGTATTGACATTAAGTCATTTAGTGCCATTTCTCCCGATTTTCGAGGTTATTCCAGAGATTTTGCGTAACTTTGCAACGCTTTAGGCTCCCCGCGCGGCGAGCTTGAGCCACGGATTGTCTCGTGGTGTAATGGTAGCACAGCAGTTTTTGGTTCTGCTTGTCCAGGTTCGAATCCTGGCGAGACAACCCCTTAACACAGAGCGTCCCCGACTTCCAATCAGTCCGGGGACGCTACTTTTTTATTACGATTCATTCATCTGACAGCCTGCCCTGCTTATACTATCCAGATAATGATTAAATTTTCCTTCATCATCTGAGTCATAGACAACTGATGATTGAATATGGTCATCCTGGATTGTAAAAACGAATGGTGTAAGCCCTGATATATCAAAATCAAATGGAAGATCATCCACTCTATAGCAACCTGACAGACATTCATTTTCCTTTTCAAATACATACATCTCACGGGGAGCTATTCCTGATATGAGCGCTATTATCCGTTGATGAGGCTTGATCTTTTTCAACCGCTCCAATCTGTCAAACACATCCTCTATGCAAGTGCTGCATGAACTGGTTGAAAACCTTACAAACAATTTGTTTTCGTCAGTAATTGAATCTAACGACACTATTTCCTCTTTATAATCCGACAAAAATATTGATCTTGAATCAAACGATCCGCCTGGCAATATTAATTCTAAATAATTGTCAGCATTTATTTCTGAAGAAATCGTCTTTGATTTGAATACGTGGTATATCTGTACACATGCCAATCCTGATAATATCACGACCAAAATCCATGCTAAACCTTTCTTCATCATTATTCTATAAGTTCGACTAAAGGTTGTACATATATGCATGGATTTGACTCAATATTTGAAGTGTCAACAAATGCTATCATGAGATTGTCGCCAATCACTTTGATAAAAGTCGATGGTTTATATACAGAATGTTTGCTTTTGAACTCATACACCTGCGTCTTTCCAGTTTTCACATTATACAGACAGATAAACCGCCTGTCATTACTTGAACTTGCACTGAAAATTAAATAATCGCCATATCTTTGATAACATCTCGCAAGCGAAACGCCTCCGTTTTCTTTATCGGCATAAAACTTTGTAATTCTCGCAAACATGGATTTTTGTGATGATATGTCGGAAGAAACAGCGTCATCGCCAAAATCCAACGAATAGAGAGGGTATATTTCCGTTTCAGTCACCTCAAAGACCGTATCTTTCAATGCTTCCCAATATAATACTATATCATCAATAGAATCATATAGTGCCCGATCCTTCATAAATTCACCTGACTGAAACTCTCGGCCATTGATATCTCTTATATACTTCCAGTCAGAAGAATACAAGGAGAAGACTGGATTCGTAGAAGTCGTCCCATCTGTAAATTTGTTAATCACGTAATGGTTGCCATTGCGTTGGTTTGTTACTATAGTGGAAACTCCAGCTATTGCATCTGAGTTGTCAAAAGGATGATATTCATCCAGCAATTCATTTTCAATAGATCTCAGAATCAACTTATTGCCTCGCGAGTCGTACAAATATACAGTATCCCCATCAATCCACATTTGTGAAAGCCCCGAAAATTCTCCGGGACCTTGACCTTTTCCTGAGATATCTTCTATGTAGTTGCCGCTGTTACAATCGAAAACTTTCAACATATCTGTGGACAAAACATAGAATCTGTTGTGGCGCGATTCCAAACCCTCTATGTTATACAACAATGAGCTGTCGTTACTTTCAAGATGGATAATCCGTAAAGTATCAATCTCAATAGGTTCTGATTGAGTTACATCGACCTTTATAGTCTTTATCCGATGCCGTTCGGCATCGTTATTACATGACTGTACTACCGGTAATAACACAGCAATAAAAATCCCTTCTATAGCAGACGCCAGAGAAATTTTCATAATCCCTAAAAAATAATTATCCTCTGCTGTCTGCCTCACGACAATGACATCCTGTCAACGTACAGCATGCATATGTCGATCCGCTGCAAGTAACCTCACATTCGAGACTTCCTCCAGTACCGTCGGCTTCGCCGCCGCCTTTCAACGAACAGGACACAGCACCCTTTCCACCTGCGATACAATCATCCCAAAAGTGTTCATCGTTACTGAGACTCTCAACTTCGGTAATTGTAGTAGTGATAGTTACAGATTGCTGTGAATTAAGTTCACTCTTTGACTGCGCATACAACAAAGCGTTGGTAGCTGTCAAGAGAATCATAAGGGAGATGAAGATCTTCTTATTCATGACTCATTCTTATTAGATTAAACATTGTTTGCATATCAAATACTAATTGATAGCTTCACAATAAATAACGCCACAAAGAGATAAGGGTTCATTACAGATAAAAAAAACTGCCTTCGCGGTCGGTGTGACCATGAAGGCAGCTCTCGTTGAAAAGGTGGCGAT
>CALHWU010000202.1 GCA_938039795.1 uncultured Muribaculaceae bacterium | reverse complement strand
GGCGTCGATCTCGGTGGGGTCCATTATGGAGCCGTCGGTCGTGAACGCGAAGTCCGCAACCGGCATTTCATCTTTTTCCGGCTCTGTCTGCGGCTCGAACGTGTCGAAGACGATGTCGTCGGGTATGGCGATCGTGTCGGTATGGATCTTGCGGAGCGGCTTGGCTATGCGGGGCTTTTTTTTGCGCGGCGCGGCGTAGGCTCCGCTTCCGGCCAGCATTGTGGCCGCGATCAGCAGTGACAGAAGCCGCGTCCACCTCATAGCCTTATTCTTTATTTCGAGCCGAACGCAGTGTGGCCATCATATCGCGTCCGAACAGCGTCCATGCCGAGGCCGCTACGAAGGCCAGAAACACGCATCCTACGATAATAAGCATCTTGGATGGCTTGGAGGGTGCGAGCGGCACCGTGGATGGCTGTACGACGGTGAATACAGGGGTGATTTCCTGCACCTTGGCCTTGGCCACCTGAAGCTGCTGAGCCGTGGTGTTGTAGAGATTGAATGCGAGCGACTGCTCGTTCTGCAGCCGTTCTTCCTCGTTGCGCCGCGAGCGGAGTATGATGCCCTGATTGTTGTCGAGATAATTGGCGTAGCGCTGCTGCGCCTCGTAATATGCCTGACGTGCCTCGTCGTTGAGTTTCTGAGCATATTCCATATCCTTGCGCGCCTTATTGGTGCGGTAGTCGATCACGTATTCCTTGAGTTTCTCCGCCACGGTGTCAGCGAGCATGGCCGAGACCATGGGATCCTGCATGGTGACGCTGATGCTGATGACCGATGTCTTGGCTGCCGACTCGACGTTGACTCTCGAAGCGAGCGCTCCGGCAATGCCGCTTTCGGCCGGAGTGAGCCTGAATGCATCCGGTTTCTGCGGGTCGCCGGACTTGTCAGAACTTCTGAAGAGACTCATGATCCCTCCGATAGCGCGTCCCGGCAGTGAAGTGATGTAGCTCCACCAGGGTGAGGCGATGTCTTCTGAGAGATATTCCCTGACGGTGACGGTGTCGCGTCCCTCGATGTCTGTTACCTTCACATCGAAGAGGTCTATGGCGAACGGTATGGAGCTGACAATGTCGGGATATAGCTGCGTGCCGATAGCATCGGCTCCGCTTCCCGATCCGGCCGAAATACCGGCCATGGCCGCGAGGGCGCCCAGATTGCCTCCCACGCTCTGGTTGTTGCGGGCTTCCGGGGCGAGTTTTATGGTGGTGGTGTATTCCTTGGGTATCGAGAAAGCTATCACCAGGCCGGCGACGGCACCATAGATGGCCCATTTGAGCAGCATCCGGCGTCCGTCCCACAGCTTCCGTGCAAGCTCAAGGAGATCTATCTCCTGGGAGTCGTCGGTTTCAGGACTGTTGTCGGTATTTGCGGCCGGTTCCCGCCGGGCGTCATGCCGGTGGGCTGCCTCCTCTGTCAGATTATCGCGTTTGTCGTTGGTCATCAGTTCTTGAATATTGAGTAGATGGTCGCAGCCATGGTGCCGAGCGATGCGAACGAGCTGACGTAGCTGATCACCTGCGCCCAGTTGGTGCCTCCGGTCTTAGGCTTCGACGGCACTATAATCTGGCATCCCGGCTCTATGACAGAGTTGCCTTTGGCGCGGGCCACTGTGCCGTTCATATATACGATGAACGCTTTGCTCTTGCGCGCACGCTCGCCGTATCCGCCGGCCTGGTTTATGTAGTATTTGAGCTTCTTGCCGGGGACGTAGCCTACCACGTTGGGGAACATCACGTCGCCCGAGATCTTGACGGTGCTTACCTCTTCGGGGATCACGAGCTTGTCGCCGTCTTTGAGCACGAGATCGTAATAGCTGCCGGGCTGCGAGAGGGCTTTTTCAAGCTCGATTCCCACGGAGTAGACGTCGCTCAGCGACAGCTGCTCGATATTGATGGAGTCTTCCGACTGTCCCATGGCGAGCTTGAGCGATTCGTCGCGTGCCGCTTTCTCGTCCTCGCTCATCTTGCGAAGAAGCCGGGCGCCTTTGAGATACGCTCTGTCGGTCACTCCGCCTGCACGCCGCACAATGTCGCTTATGCGTTCGTTCTTGCGCTGCAATGCATACTGGCCGCCGAAAAGCACCTCGCCGTCGACGTCGATGAGCTTCTGGACCTGGTAGCCTGGAGAGCGGCGCACCTCCACTATGTCGTAGGGCTTGAGCCTGAACTCCGGATCGCCGTTCATCACCAGGCCGTCCTTGAGGCTGAAAGTGAAAATCTCGGCTGTGTTTTCAGTAGGCTTGAGGCTCTGCGGGTCGATGATGCGGCGCGCCACGTCGACGCGAGCCGTCGATGCTCCCTGGAGTAGTCCGCCGGCCATGACTATGAGATCCTCCACCGTAGTTCCCTCCGCAAAAGGATAATCACCCGGATTGGTCACCTGGCCGTTGATCGTCAGTTCGCCCTGATCGAGTATCTCGCTGACGCTCGATACCACGAGTATGTCGTTGGGCTTGAGGTTTATGTCGGCCGACCTGCCGGCAAGTATGTCGCCGAGTGGCACGCCGTTGGCCTTGAGCGTCTCTCCCTCTCCTTCGCGGTAGAGGATGGCGCGGGTGGTGAATGCGTCGTCAGTAAGGCCCTGAGCCTGCTTTAGCAGCGACTTCAGAGTCATGGTGCCCTCGCCGATAGCGTACATGCCCGGACGCATCACGGATCCGCGGAGCTCGACTCTGTTGGTGAATTTGTCCACCACGGTGCCTACTTTCACCACATCGCCGTCGCGCAAAGTGTAAGAGTTGAAGTCGGGCTCCTCTACGTTGAATATCTCATTCTGCGATCCTGTGGGGCGGCTCACAGTCACCAGGCCGGCGAATGCGTCGCCGGTCATTCCGCCGGAGTAGCCGAGCAGTTTGGCAAGAGTCTCACCCTCACGCACTTCATAGAACATCGGACGCTTAACTCCGCCCTCCACGCTGACAAGCTGATCGTAAGGGGGCACTATGATGACGTCGCCCTCCTGGAGCCGGACGGCCGAGGAGTTGGACTTGCCTCCGAAGAGATAGTCGTAGATGTCGACATCGACCAGCCGCGTGCCGTTGCGAAGCACGTGGATGTTGCGCAGCGTGCCGATGTCGTTGATGCCGCCGGCGCGATACAGCGCGTTGAACACCGTCGAGAACGGCGACAGTCGGTACGATCCCGGGATGTTGACCTCTCCCATCACGTTGACAAGTATCGACCGGATCTGGCCGAGAGTAAGACTGACGTCGGTCTCGTCCTCGGCCACGCCGGCATATTTTGAGGCGAATGCCTTGCGCAGACGGTCGTTGGCTTCCTCTACGGTAAGTCCGTTGAGATATACCGGGCCGATCTGCTCAATCATGATGCGGCCCTCGGGCGAGATGACGTCGCGTATCTCGTCCTCGCTTGCTCCCCATATGTCGATCACTACCTCGTCACCCGGTCCCAGGCGGTAGTCGGACGGAGTGGCCATGTTTTCGTTGGGCTCGAATGTCAGCGACTTGTTGTTGAACAGATCATGACCGAAAATCTTGCGCTTGGCCACGGTGTCCTCTTCCAGTGCGAGCGAGTCGGGAGTCATGATCTCAAACACCTCCGTCATGGTGGTGACGGTGTTTTCATCAGGTTCGAGCGCCTTGCGCAGGCGGCTTTCGCGTGTGCCTTCGAGTTTGCCGGTGGCGGTAGTCTTTTTTGTGCTCTTCTTTTTCGAACCGGTCTCTTCTCCTTCGTATTTGGCGCGCAGACGCTCTATCTGTTCGGAAGTAACCCCTTTGGCGAGCAGTTCCTTGCCGATCTGCTGCTCGGTCTTCCCCACGGCGCTCTGCCGCTTGATATAGTCGATTACCTGTTGGTCGGTCATTTTGGCCGCTGCGCTCATCGCCGTCAGCAAGGCGGCGACAATCAGGGCGAAACTGAAAATTCTTCTTGACGTCATCAGTCGTTGTTGTTCTTGTGCGGTTGGTTGTCAGTGTCGTTGTCAGTCGGTTTCTCCTTGAGGCTCATGAGCTTGATGCCGAGGCGCTGTTCCCGCTGTCGTATGCGGCGTGTGAGCCACAGGTTGGCCAGCGTCCACAGCGCGATGTCGAGAATGAGAAGCAGGTTGACCTCTATGTAGCGCGAAACCAGTATGTTTACTCCGCTGAATGTAATGGATGCCACGACGATCAGCACCATCGCCATGCGCTGGTTGAAGCCGATGGCGAGCATCTTGTGGTGGATGTGGGTCTTGTCGGGCAGGAACGGATTGCCGTGGCGGCGCACCCTGTGGAGAAACACTCTCACCACATCGAAGCAGGGCACTATCAGAGGCGAAACCGCCAGGATCAGCGGATTTGTGCGGAATGTCGGGAATTTCTCAGGCGACCACTGGAGCAGTGCGAGCCCAAGGAATGCGAGGAGCAGTCCGATGGTGAGGCTTCCGGTATCGCCCATGAAGATCTTTTTCTGGCGGTCGGCGCGGCCGAACACATTGTAATAGAAGAACTGGATCAGCACTCCCAGGCATGCGAACGACAGCATGGCGAAGATCGGTTTGCCGATAAGCAGGAACGCCACGCCGTAGATGATGAAGGCGGCGCTCGATAGGCCTGAAGCGAGACCGTCGATGCCGTCGATGAGATTTATAGCGTTGACCACGAAGACCACCAGCAGTATGGTCAGGGGTATGCCGAGCCATGGCGAGATGGAGTGGAGACCGAGCACGCCGTGAAGATCGCTTACGTAAAGCCCTGCGCCGATAAGCAATATGGCGCAGAATATCTGCACGACGAATTTGGCACGGTAACGCACGCCTATGAGATCGTCGGCCATGCCGGTCAGATACATCAGCAGGAGCGCGCACAGACCGAAAGCGACAGCCTGGGCGTTGACGCGCATCATGTTTTCCATCTCCGTGTTGCCCATCAGTATCGACATGCCGAGCAGGAGCGACACACAGAAAATTATAACCGGGGTGAAGGCGATGCCGCCCAGACGTGGGACGGCTCCGCGGTGTATCTTGCGCTCATCGGGCATGTCGAAGAGCTTGCGGCGATACGACACCAGCAGAATCTGCGGAATCAGTATGCCCGCAAAGAGGACGCTGAGCAACGTCGACAGGAAGCAGCAGATTATCCAGGTGGTCATAGATCGGTCAAAAAAGGTGTTTGTGCTGAAGGGAGAGTTACAGTCATCTTTGCTTTTAAGGTTATGGTTAAGGCATCGAACTACGGCCGTCGCACATGGAGACGGTCTGCAAAGTTAATAAATTCAGACCGCTCCGGCAAGCGATTCGCTCAGAATTTCTTCATTGTCACCTTCGCCTTGTCGGATGCTATGACGAGTGAGTGGCTGTTGAGATGCTCTATAGTGAATGTCGTGGTGATGTCGTAGATGCCCCACGGAGCCAGATTCTGCACCCCGTAGGGAAATTCCAGCGTCAGCCGGCGCCCTTTGCGGTCGTAGGTCATGTTGGCTGTGGCCGCGACGCCCGGATTGGTGAGATTGGCGGTGTGGAGATAGAGGCAGTAGAAGTGGTTGTAGGGTTCGCTGACCGTGCCGTCGGCAAGGTGTTCCACTGCGATCACTCGCCATTGTCCGTCGAGATCGTCGTTGATGCCCCCCTTGCGGCATGAGGATATGGCGAAGGTGACGATGAGCGCCGCCAGCGCGGCCGCTGTTCTGGTGATATTCGGTCGTTTCATAACCATCCGGTCTTTTTGATTGAGAGCATAGCGCCGCGGCTCGGTCCGAGAAGCGAACCGCCGTCGGTGGCGAAAGAGAGCGTTGCCGACCATCCTTTAAGCTGCGGAGGTCTGACTGTCGCTTCGAAAAGCGTGTTGACATTGCTGAGCACGCGCGGGGTGGGAGCGTCGTAGGTGCCCCAGCTTCGCGAATAGCTCAGCAGCATGCGCCAGGTCAGCCAGCGCGTGGGCTTTCCCTCCACTCCGAGATGATGTCCCTTGATGCGGTTGTGCTGGAAAGAGATCGTGCCGTCGCGGTTGTACACCGGCGATATAAGCAGCGGGTTTCCTATGCCCATGCCCCAGTGTTGCCACCCGGAGTAGATGCCGTGGTTGTAGTACTGGTCGCGTCCGCTGACCTGCTCTGGTATCTCTGGAGTGTGGTCCCAGTATACGGGGCCTGCCTGATCCTTGGTGTAGAGGTATTCGTAGACCAGTGAGCTTACAATGGGGTTGGACGGCAGGTTGACCTCCAGTCCGAGCAGCATGTCGCGCCAGGTGTAGTCGAAAAACATCATCGAGTGATCCTCGAAGAAGTGCTCGTAATAGAGCGCGGCCGACCAGTCGGAGCCTTTGGGCGCCCATTTGAGGCGGAAATCCCATTCGCCGGTGTGGTTGCCGTAGACGTTGAGCTGTTCCGACGACGGGGTATCGCCCCCTCCGGCCGATGGCCAGAACACCTTTATCCAGTCCTTGATGCCGTTGGGCATGTCGATTACCCGCCCGTCGCTTATCGACTGGCCGCCGAACTGTGCTCCCATCTGCATGCCGGCCTCGAAAGTGAGGGGGAAGCGCTGCGTGTCGCCGAACAGCAATGAGCCCCCTTTGGAGTGGAAAAGCACGTGCTTGGTGTGCTTGGCTCCGTTTTTGGCGGCGTGGCGCTGCCAGCTGTCGTCGGTGAAGGCTCCGTAGGCTATATAGCCTTTCAGGCTTACCCATCGGTTTGTAAATGGTATGGCGATGTAGTCGGGGAGCGATATCCGTGCCTGGGGTATGGGACGTGAGTTATTGGAGAAGAGGAGATCGCCGCTCGAGAGGCGTATGTTGTTGAAGCCTCCGGTCCACTCCTTGGAGCCGACCGAAAGCTCGGCGTTGCGGTAGCGGAGATCGGCATATAGCTGCTGCACTACGAAAGAGGAAGTGAAGTTCCAGGGCACCGCCAGATCCACTCCGGCTCCCCAGCTGAAGCGTTTGCCTTCCTTGCTGGCGTCCTTGAAGAGGCCGGCGCGCACGTAGCCGTTGTTTTTCTCGATGGATGAGAGGCCAAACCGGTTGTTGACAAGCCAGAACGGCGTGTTGGCTCCGGAACTGACGCTGGCGTTGACCTCTGCTGAATAACGGAAAGCACTGTCGGGTATCTCTGCCGCTTCGGCGAAGATGGCAGCGGCCGATATCGTCAGAAGGGCGGATAATAATCGTATATATCTCATTAAGGAGAAATGATTTGGTTCTGAGGGTGCAAAGTTACTGTTTTTATTTATAATCCCCAAGAAACCGCTCGGGGTGGCATATCATTTCACCCCTTGGCGGTAACTTTATAGAAATAATTGCTAATTTTGTAGAAAATCCATTTCACCAGAAATTATCATGAAGAAACTTCTTACAGCAGCCATCGCGGTGGCTTTAGCGCTGATGCATGCATCGGCCGCAACGAGTGTCAGGAACCCCAAGCCGTTTGTGGTGCCGGAGGTGCGCCAGTGGCAAGGCGCTGCCGGGTCTTTGAGCATTAAACCGTCGTCACGTATCGTCATCGCCGATCAGTCACTCCGGTCGGTGGCCGATTCGCTGGCAGCCGACTGGCAGCGGATGTTCGGCGTCCGTCCGGAGGTGGTGTCGGGCAAAGCAGCCGATGCCGATGTGGAGCTGAAGCTCAAGGCTGACAGCAAGCTCGGCGACGAAGGCTACACGCTTGTGGCCGACAAGCGTCTGACTATCTCATCGCCGACTCCTACGGGAGTATACTGGGGCACGCGCACCCTGCTTCAGATCGCCAGGCAGAATCGGGGACAGGCAGTGCCCAAAGGCAAGATCACCGACTGGCCCGACTATCCGGTCAGAGGCCTGTCGCTCGATGTGGGCCGCAAGTTCTTCCCCGTCGACTATGTCGACGACCTTGTGAAAATCCTGTCGTATTATAAATTCAACTCCCTGCGTCTGCATCTCAACGACAACGGTTTCCTGTGCTACTTCTCCAACGACTGGGACAAGACCTATGCGGCTTTCCGCATGGAGAGCGAGACTTTCCCCGGACTGACAGCCCGCGACGGCTACTATACCAAGCAGCAGATGCGCGATATGCAGCGCACTGCGGCCGGTGATATGGTGGATATAGTCCCGGAGATCGACATCCCTGCCCACGCCCTCGCCTTCGCCCGCTACCGCGGAATAGGCAGCAAGGAGTTCGGAGAGGATCATCTCGACCTGTTCAATCCGGCTACGATGCCGTTTCTCGACTCGCTGTTTCATGAATATCTCGCAGGCCCCGATCCGGTATTCACCAGCCGCTACATGCATATAGGCACCGATGAATTCGGCAAGGACTACCCCGGATTTGACAAGAAAAAGGAGACCGCCGAGAAATTCCGCGGCTTTATGGATCACTATATCCGCCTCGTGGAGGGTTACGGCAAGACTCCGTGGGTGTGGGGTTCGCTCTCGACGGCTCCCGGCGAGACTCCCATCAAGACCGAAGGCGTAATGCTCGACGCATGGTATAACGGCTATGCCGATCCGAAGGAGATGGTGAAGCTCGGGTTCAAGATCAACTCCATCCCCGACGGAATGGTGTATATCGTGCCCAATGCTGGCTACTATCATGATTATCTCAACACCAAATGGCTTTACTCGGAGTGGACTCCGGCCAAGGTGGGCAACGTGCAGTTCGAAGAGCGTGATCCGGCGCTCGTCGGCGGATACTTCGCCGTGTGGAACGACCATGTGGGCAACGGCGTGTCGGTGCAGGATGTGCACCACCGCGTAATGGCAGCTCTCCCTACTATGGCGGCCAAGCTCTGGGACGGCCCGTCGGTCACAGTGCCTTACGATGATTTCATAGCGGCTTCGCAGCGTATTGACGAGGCTCCTGGCGTCAACAGGCTTGCCCGTGTCGGCGAGCCGAATTCGCTCGTATATGAGACGGGGAGCCTCAAAAACGGTCAGACTACAGGCATTCCCGACGTAGGCTATGACTGGACTCTTGAGTTTACTCTTGACGCTCAGCCCGAGCAGCCGGGAACAGCTCTGTTTGAATCCGACAACGCCACGCTCTATCTCGCCGATCCTGTGAAGGGCATGATGGGCTTCAAGCGCGACGGTTATCTCTACGACTTCGGCTTCCGCCCCTATCCCGGCGAAAAGGCCGATATAAAGATTACCGGCACCAGCAAGTCGACCAAGCTGTATGTCAACGGCAAGCTTTACTCCAGCCTTGACAACACTACGGAGTGGTACAACGAGGGCAAGAACAAGATGTACCGGCTGCAGACACTCGTATTGCCGCTTGCCAGAGCCGGGCAGTTTAAGAGCGCCGTCAAGGATCTGAAAGTATACAACTACGTGCGCTGACCCTGAGGCTCAGCTATTAAAAAAGCCGCACCCTGCATGGCATGAAGAGGTCAATGCAGGGTGCGGTGGTTTTATGCTGTCCATGACCGATGGGTCATGGCTGTGCCGGTCACATCTTGGCGCGGATGGCAGCGGTCTCGTTCTCGTAGCCCGGTTTCTCGAGCAGGGCGAACATGTTGCGCTTGTAGGCCTCTACTCCCGGCTGGTTGAAGGGATTGACTCCGAGCAGGTAGCCGCTGATTCCGCACGCCTTCTCGAAGAAATAGATGAGCTGTCCGAGCCACTGTTCGTGAAGAGCGGGGATGGTGATCTGTATGTTGGGCACTCCGCCGTCAACGTGGGCTATGCGTGTGCCGAGCTCGGCCATCTTGTTGACTTCGTCGATGCGCTTTCCGGCGATATAGTTGAGTCCGTCGAGATTGTCGGCGTCGGACGGCACGCGAAGCTCATGCTCTGAAGCCTCGACTGATATCACAGTCTCGAAGATGGTGCGCTCGCCTTCCTGGATCCACTGGCCCATGGAGTGGAGGTCGGTGGTGAGGTCGACGGCCGCCGGGAAGATGCCCTTGCCGTCCTTGCCCTCGCTCTCGCCGTAGAGCTGTTTCCACCATTCGCCGAAGTAGTGGAGTTTGGGATTGAAGTTGGCGAGGATTTCGGTCTTCTTGCCGGCGCGGTAAAGAGCATTGCGGGTGGCTGCGTAGAGAAGCGACGGGTTTTCGAGTGTGGTAGCCTTGGTGGCTTCCTCCATCTCGGCAGCTCCGTGAAGCAGTGCGCGGATGTCGTAGCCGGCCACGGCTATGGGGAGCAGACCTACGGGAGTGAGCACGGAGAATCGTCCGCCTACGTTGTCGGCGATGACGAAAGTCTTGTAGCCCTCTTCGGTGGCGAGCTGACGCAGGGCGCCGCGCTTGGCGTCGGTGATGGCCACTGTGAGCTCGGCGGCCTTCTTCTTGCCGACCTGCTTCTCGAGTTTCTCCTTGAGCAGACGGAAGGCGATGGCCGGCTCCGTGGTGGTGCCCGACTTGGATATCACCACGATGCCGAATTTCTTGCCGTCGAGGAGCTGGAGGAGCTCATACATGTAGTCCTCGCCGATATTCTGTCCGGCAAACACCACTTTCGTCGATCCGCAGTCGCAGCGGTAGGGGGCGAACGAGTCGCCGAGGGCCTCTATGACGGCCTTGGCGCCGAGGTAGGATCCGCCTATTCCTACGCATACCACATATTCGCACTCCGAACGCAGACGTTCGGCTGTTGCCACGATATCGTCGACGAGCGCCGGGGTCGTTTCCGAGGGGAGTTTGACCCAGCCGAGGAAGTCGTTGCCGGCTCCGGTGCCGTTTTCGACCTTGGAGAGCGCCTCGGATGCTTCGGGAAGCATGCCGCTGACGGTGCCTTCGCTGATTGCTCCGAAGGCATTGCTGATGTTTACTTTTATGGTTTTCATTTGGTTAAAGGATAAGTGTCAATAAGATGTGACTGTCGCTTTTGCGATATGTCTGTCTCTGGAAGTCTACAACAAATATCACGGCGCAGATGTTCCCTCGCCGGGGCGTCGGGTCAGATGAAAGTCTCGCTCATCTTGGCGATGGCTTTCGACGGATTGATGCCGCGGTAGAGTATGTCGAACACTCCGTCGAGTATCGGCATGGCCACGTCGTAGCGCTCGTTGATCTCGTGAATGCACTTCGTGCCGTAGTAGCCTTCGGCGGTCTGCTCCATCTCCATGCGGGCGGCCTTTACCGAATAGCCGCGGCCGATCATGGAGCCGAAGTTGTGGTTGCGGCTGAAGCGGGAGTAGGATGTCACAAGGAGGTCGCCGAGATAAACGGAGTCGCAGATCTGGCGCGGTCGCGGATAGACGGTGTCGATAAACCGTTCCATCTCCCTGATGGCGTTGCTGACGAGCATCGCGAGGAAGTTGTCGCCGTTTTTCAGTCCGTGGACTATGCCGGCAGCTATCGAATAGACGTTTTTCAATACGGCGGCGTATTCAATGCCGTCGACATCGCTCGACGTTATGGTCTTCAGAGTTTTTCCGCTGAGGCAGTTGGCGAATTTCTCTGCCATGAAAAGGTCATGGCCTCCGACCGTCAGATAGCTCTGGCGTCCGAGAGCCACCTCCTCGGCATGACAGGGGCCGCTGACTACCAGCGTGTGCTCCGGCCGGACGCCGAAGCGCCGCTGCATATATGTGGAGATGAGTTGGTTGCCGTCAGGCACGATCCCTTTTACGGCCGATACGATATACTTCTCGGAGATATCTTCGGTGATCTTGTCTACGTGGGTCTTGAAATAAGGAGAGGGCATGACCAGCAGCAGGGTATCGGCGTTGCGGCATGCCTCGTTGATATCCGAGGAGAATTCAATCCGCTCAATGTCGAATATCACATCGCTGAGATAGGCCGGGTTGCGTCGCAGACGCTTGAAGTCGGCTATGCGGTCGTCGCGCCGCATATACCATATGATCGACTCACAGTTTTCGAGCAGCAGTTTGGCGAGGGCTGTGGCCCAGCTTCCGCCGCCCATTACTGCTATTGTACCTGGAAAATTCATATTCTGAAAAGTTTCATGGTATGTGTTGTATACTATCGGCCGCTTAGCGCGGAGCCGCTTTCAGTGGCGGCTCCGCGGTGTGGACGGCTATGTAATGATTCACTCTCCAAGGGCGGAAGCTGCGGCGATCCACTGCTTCACATCGTCGGCCGACGGATTGGCCAGTCCGAGCTTGAATTTTTTGTTGAGTCCGCAGAGATCCTGCTGGAGCTTGCCGGCCGATGCGGCCGATGCGAGCTGCTGCAGGGTCAGCACCCCAAGCTTGTGGAGCGCAGGAACCCATTCTGCCGGTACGCCAGCCTGGGCAAACTGCTCGGCGTTGTCGCGCCGGGCAGTCTTCTCCGGACGCATCTGCGGGAAGAAGAGCACCTCCTGTATGGTGGTCTGGCCGGTCATGAGCATCACAAGGCGATCCATGCCGATGCCCATGCCCGAGGTTGGGGGCATGCCGTATTCGAGGGCGCGGATGAAGTCCTTGTCGATGATCATGGCTTCGTCGTCGCCTTTCTCGCTCAGCCGCATCTGCTCCACGAAGCGCTCATACTGATCGATCGGATCGTTGAGCTCGGAGTAGGCGTTGGCCAGCTCCTTACCGTTGACCATGAGCTCGAAGCGTTCGGTGAGCTCGGGGTTATTGCGGTGGCGCTTGGTAAGAGGCGACATCTCTATCGGGTAGTCGATGATGAATGTGGGCTGTATGTAGCGTCCCTCGCACTTCTCGCCGAATATCTCGTCGATGAGCTTGCCTTTGCCCATCGAGGGATCCACCTCGATTTCAAGCTGGCGGCATACCTGACGGAGGTCATCCTCTCCCATGCCGGTGATGTCGATGCCGGTGAACTCCTTGATGGAGTCGATCATGGTGACACGCTTGAAAGGCGCCTTGAAGGATATGACGTTGTCGCCGACTTTCACCTCGGTGGTGCCGTTGACGTCGAGGCATATCTTTTCGAGCATCTTTTCGGTGAAGTCCATCATCCAGTTGTAGTCCTTGTAGGCTACGTAGATCTCCATGCATGTGAACTCCGGGTTGTGCGTGCGGTCCATGCCCTCGTTGCGGAAGTTCTTGGAGAACTCATAGACCCCCTCGAATCCGCCCACGATCAGACGCTTGAGGTAGAGCTCGTCGGCTATGCGGAGGTAGAGCGGTATGTCGAGGGCGTTGTGGTGCGTGACGAACGGACGCGCCGAGGCTCCTCCGGGTATCGACTGGAGTATGGGGGTCTCCACCTCCATGTAGCCTGCGGTATTGAAATATTCGCGCATGGAGTTGTAGACCTTGGTGCGTTTCATGAAGATCTCCTTCACTCCGTCGTTGACCACGAGA
>CALHWU010000201.1 GCA_938039795.1 uncultured Muribaculaceae bacterium | reverse complement strand
GGTTGGCCTTCGATTCTAAGCGAAACGAAATTTCGGTAAAATGAACTTGATTTCGCTTCGAGAAACACGGCCATGGTTGCGTTGAAACGCCCGTTGGCGTTGTTGATTTCGGTATATCCCCCCATGAAGCCGTTGCTATAGCAATTGCTGAATTCTTCAACCGTCTGAGGTCGGGTCGATATGAAATTACGGTAGGCCGATCCTGTGCCAACATATGCCGGAGTCTCCGATAGCTTGAGTGTGTATAAAGGGTTATCGGGATCTGATGCGGAAATCAAATCGAGATACACTTCAAATGGCGTGTCATCCTCCGACCATACATCAATATATCCAACACCCTGATTGAAATAAGACGCTCCATAACTGCCGTAATATTCCGTAGTCATGGCGGTTGAGGATAGTAGTGTTTTTACGGTTGTGTTTTCCTCGGTGAGTTCTGTAACCAGTGATATATTTGCGGTCCCTTCATTTCCCGAAGCAAGAAAAATTGGCACTTTCGCCGCCAGTTCGTCAAGCGCTGCCGGAAATGGATCCGTGCCGTCGTGAGGACCGAAATTGTCGCCGAGCGACATATTTATTACCAGCGGCTTCCCCTGACTTTCAGCATATTCGATCATGCGTTCTATTCCGCTCAAAAGATTGTCTTGAGATGAGCTTCCACACATTATCGCTATGTCTGCGTCGGGCGCGACTCCGTGATAATCGTTGGCGTTATCGGTTTCATTGCATGATCCGGCGATTGTGGCAAGCACGTGGGTGCCGTGTGTCTCTTCATTATTGTCGGTAGTGAAGTTCAACACGTTATTGTTGTTATAGCTTTGCGGAATTCTGCCGGCATAATTCCAGAGTCTCATGATTCTTGATTTGCCGTCGGCATTTTTAAATGCGATATGATTCGGGTCGAGACCGATATCGGTGATACCGGTTACAACCCCCGCACCTGTATATGCCTGAAGTAGATCTGTGCCTTCCTGCACTGCATCGACTGCACCCGATATTCGGGCTAAATCGTTCAAGGGTTTAACTGTTTTGGCTATTGAAAGTGCTTCAACTCCGTCACATGCGGCGACGCTGTCGATGCTGTCGACAGACACCTTGCCATAAATGCATTTACCGATACGTCCGGTTATTTCCAGACCTGCCGATTCAAGCGCCGCGATATCTGTCTGGTCTGAAACTGTAAGAAGTACACCCAGACGGTTCTTTTCGATAGATGCTCTTAGGCAGGGGGCTTTTTTTGACGCTGTCACAGAATTTGACTGTAAGACTATGGCTCTGTCGATGTGACTTAATGTAACCTGTGAACTGGCATTTCCCGAAATACCGATCATTGCCGTCATAGTGGCAGTTAATTGCAAAAAAAATCTCTTCATCTAAATAGTCAAATTTCTTTCCGCACTCCCGTTCTTAATACGGTTTATTTGTTATTCAGTTTCAGCTATTTAAGGGTAAGCTGTCTCTTGATACGCAAAATTAGTGATTTTTATGCGAATTATCCAAATGCTACCTTAGGTCAACTATGCAGAATACAAATAAAAAGTTGTGGTTGGTGCGATGCCTGTTTATGACAATCTGCCACCAATCCACAACTCACTGTCAGTGTGTTTTTCTAAGCATATATTTATTTTTCGAATTTTGATTTATCGGGAAATCGTTTCCTCAGAAAAGCAATTGATCGTTCCCGATCTTCATCAGTAGCATGTTGCGAGTCATTCATACAAAACAGTATCGGATCATACTTTTCAAATTTCTCATAAAGTTTCTTGTTATGTATGTGAATTCTGTATGATGTATGGCGGGTTACATAGCTGAGATGGCCAAGCTTTTCCGCAAGCGCGACATACGAATAGATATTCCGCTGAATATCATTTGAAGATCGTACATAATTTGTCATGGTGGCGCTGATTTCAGCGTCGAATACTTCTCGTGTGTGTTGATAGCTGCTCTTCAGGTAGGCATCTATATTATGATGTGTTTTGCCATTGAAATAGATGCCGTATTTCTTTTCTACCAATAACGCCGCGTTATGGATAGTCCGTACATAGTTTCCTAATTCCCTTTTCAGAATTTTGGTTCGATACTTAAGAGTCCACTTTCTGAAAGGTCGACGATTTAATCGGATTATCGGCAGATTATCTTTGTCAAAAAAAGTTTCAGGAGTGACCGGCTTGTTGATATACAAGTCTTCGTTGGCATATAAGAAGTGCTCCGAAAGTCCCGGAATGCTATGCAGATGATGCTCGATTACCACAGAGTTAAAACATGGCAGACACTCGTCGGGCATAATTTCTGTGTGATCAACTATTTGAATTTTCGGATTAGACGTGTCAAGCCATTCGGGTATCTGATTATCGGTAACTATATAAATTTTATGAATCCACGGAGCATATTTTTCAATTGAACGTAAACTGAATTTTAATTCGTCATTATCAACATATCGGCCTTTACAGTTTCCTTCGGCAGTTGTAAATCCACCAACACAGGCATTCCGTTTTGCCAGCCACTTGGGATCATTTCCGTTTACCCAAAGGTATACTAAATCTATGTCCATCATATGTTTTCGCGTTAATTTAATCTGTTTTTAATTTCGGGATAATATTTCAATATAGCGTTTAGTGCAGCTAAGTTACGATCGGTCTCTCCTT
>CALHWU010000200.1 GCA_938039795.1 uncultured Muribaculaceae bacterium | reverse complement strand
CGCGGGCCGTTTCGTCCGAAACCACTGATCCGTCAAAGAGGTTTATCGTGCGGCGTGCGTAGGAAGCGTCGCGCTGCGAGTGGGTGACCATGACGATAGTGGTCCCTTCACGGTTGAGCGACGTCAGAAGTTCCATCACTTCGCGTCCGTTGGTGGAGTCGAGGTTGCCTGTGGGCTCGTCGGCGAGAAGAATCACGGGATTTCCTACGATCGCTCTCGCTATGGCCACGCGCTGCTGCTGTCCGCCCGAGAGCTGAAGCGGGTAATGTCGCGAGCGGTGCGACAGATTGAGCCGGTCGAGTATCTCTTTGACCTGTCGGGCGCGCTCTTTGCGTGGCACGCCGAGGTAGGTCAGAGGCAGCTCTACGTTTTCGGCCACAGTCAGTTCGTCGATCAGATTGAAGCTCTGGAATACGAATCCGATGCGCCCTTTGCGCAGCGACGTGCGCTGGCTCTCTTTTAGCGTGCCCATCTCCTTGCCGTCGAGCTGATAGGATCCCGACGAGGGGTTGTCGAGCAGACCGATGATGTTGAGGAGGGTGGACTTGCCGCATCCCGACGGCCCCATGATAGCCACGAAGTCGCCTTTGTCGACGTCGATATTCACATTGTTGAGCGCCTGGGTCTCCACTTCCGATGTGCGGAACACTTTGTTGAGATTCTTTATCTGTATCATGTCGTTTTGTTTTTTCATTATTCTGAACGTAAGGATTTCGACGGGTTCTCGTTGGCTGTGCGCAGCGTCATGCCTACGGATGCGAGAGTTATCACTACAAGAGTGATCAGTCCCGACAGGGCATACATGGCTATGATCGACGGCGCCTGTACGCTGAACTGCTCAAGCCAGTAGCGGCCTGCGAGCCATGCGAGCACCGAACCTGTGATGACGGCCGGGACGGCCACTTTCATCACCGAGCGGCAGATGACTTCGATCACTTCGGCCGTCGATGCGCCGTTGACCTTCCTTATGGCGATCTCACGGCTGCGGCGGTACATTTCGTCGCGCAGATATCCGAATAGACCGATGAGGCTTATCAGAAGCAGTATTATGGCCCCGATCATGATCATCGTGCGGAGCACTTCCACGCTGTGGTAGGTCTGGCGGTAATTGCTGCCCAGACTGACGCAGGAATACGTCGTAGCTCCTTCCCTCAACTGTTCCTCGTCGGCAAGGATGCGGTTGAAATTCTCATCAAACGGTTTCTTGAGTTTCAGAAAGAAGCGTGTTCCCCAGCCGACTTTGGCCATGTAGGGTTGTTGAGGGTCGTATAAACTTCCGGTTATGAAGTCCTTGATGACACCTGTGACAGTAACTTTATGTTCGCCACCGTCATTGAACTGTTTGCCTATGGCTTCAGTGTCGGTCCATCCCATCAGTCGCGCGAATTCCTGATTGATCACGGCTTCCGTGCCGTCGGTCGCTTCAGGATAGCGTCCGTGAAGAAGGCGGAATCCCATTATGTCGGCAAATGATTTATCTGCCCAGAAATCGTAGCGTGAAGAGAACATCGGCGCATCATGTTCGTCGCGGATGAATTGTCCGCTGTATCCTTCTCCCGGAGGAGTGGAGCCGATCGCAGCCTTTTCGACATAGGGTAGTGAGGAATACATCTTCAGCAGACTTTCACGGTGCTCTTTGCCCTCATTGGAGCGGATGATGCACACTAAGTCGGCGGGCTCATATCCGGGATCGAAATCCATGACATACCGGTATTGGGTAGCCACAAGAGCCAGAAGTCCCGCCATCAGCGACGCTCCCGCGAATTCCACGAAGAGCAGCGTGTGTTTCCATCCGTGTTTCTTCTCGACAAAGCGCCGGAATACCTGGCTGACCGGTATGTTGCTGAATACCACCGACGGTATGAGAGCGGCTATCGCGAACACAAGGACAACCACTCCTGCCACCACCCACAGGCGGTCGGTCGATATGTAGGCGGCGAAGTTGTCATATATGCTCTCCTGGGCGAAGCGGCGCGCTATGTAGAAACAGAATGCGGCGAATACCAGGCCGGCCAGTATTATGATGACCGTCTCGATGGCAAACATGCCGAATATCGTTCCGCGGCCGGCGCCGGCGCATTTGTGGACGCCTATGGCTTTTGCGCGGCGGCTGAGACCTGACAGCGACAGCAATACGTAGTTGAGAGCTGTCACGAAGAGGATGAGCGTGGCGAGAAACGACAGTGTCCATGTGGCCACTCTGACGGATTCCTGACTGCGGTGCATGTCGCGAAGCGGCACGGCGATGGCTTTCAGCGAGAAGTCGTCGGTAGGAGGCACATTCGCTTCGAGCACTTCCATGATTTTCCGGTTAAGGTCGTCGATGTCGGTGCCTTCTTTCACGAGCAGGTAGTCAAACCATGAGTCGCCCCCTTTCCATCTCAGTCCCAATCCCCAATGGTTGATCATAGTCGGGAGCGATACGATGAAGTCTGTGTTCAATGTGCTCTCTTCGCCCCAGTCGCGGTAGACGCCGCAGATCTGCAGCGGTATCTCTTCCCATCCGGTCAGCATTTTCCCTACAGGCGATTCGTCGCCGTAATATTTTCTTGCCATCCGGTCGCTGATATACATTTTCCCGAGCTGGGTGAGACCGTCGGGATCGCCTTCGATGATTTCTACGCCGAACGTTTTGAAAAACAGCGAATCGGCCATCATCACTGTTCCGGCGAGCGTCTCGTTGTCGCGTGAGATCTTGTCGGGAGTTCTGCGGGTCATTACGGCGCCCTCTATAAGGTCGCCTCCGAGAGCATTGTATATTCCCTCGGCCAGTTTACCCACACACTGTTCCTGCCAGTCCAGTTCGTTGCCTCCGAGCTTGAACTGCATTTTCAGCTGATAGATGCGGTCGTAGTCGCGGAAACATGTGTCGATAAGATTGTCGTAGGCCACTCTCGCGAAGAGAAAGCAGCTCATTGCAAGCCCCAGCCCGATAGAAAGGATCTTCACGATTGTGGATCCACGGGCATGCATCAGTGTGCGGATTGCATAATGGATTTTTTGCATGGTTGTGAAAAAAATTAGTTGGTTTTGCCTTATAATGTCGCATTAACCGTGCCAGAAATGCAATGCATTGGTAGTCAAAGATGTCGTAATTCCGATAGATCGTGATGGTGTAAAATATCTTGACAGTGGTGTAAAATAATTTGACAGAGAGGTGTTCCTGCATTGGATTACAGCGGCGACCGGAGTGTTACGGCGGGATTGCGGGAACCGGGAAAATGCCTAATTTTGCAATGATGAAGTCTAACATGCACATACTTGTAGTCGACGACAACCGCGGCGTGCTCGCGGCTCTCGATCTTCTGCTCCGGCGTCATTTCGGGCAGGTGACTCTTCTTGCCAATCCCTCCGAGATAATGTCGGCAGTGCAGTCGGGGCATCCCGACGCCGTGCTGCTTGATATGAATTTCACATCATCGGTCAACAACGGCAACGAGGGACTCTACTGGCTCGGACGGGTATTGGCCGTCAGTCCGCAGCTTCCGGTCGTTCTGATGACTGCTTTTGCCGATATACCGCTTGCTATCAGAGGCATCAAGGCCGGAGCGGTGGATTTCGTACAGAAGCCGTGGGATAACGACCGGCTTGTGGAGATATTGAGCAATGCGGCCGCGAAATCGGGAAAAAGCAGGGCTGCGGCTCCGGCAGAGACCATGTATTGGGGCGCGTCAGCTGAAATGTCGCGTCTGCGTGAACTCGTTGAAAAGGTCGCGGCTACCGATGCCACGGTGCTGATCACAGGTGAGAACGGCACCGGCAAGGAGGTGCTCGCCGAGGAGCTCCACAGGCTGTCGGGCCGGGGAGCCCGCAGGATGCTGAAGGTCGATATGGGCGCTGTCAGCGAGACGTTGTTTGAGAGCGAGCTGTTCGGACACCGCAAGGGCTCTTTTACGGGAGCGGTTTCCGACCGTAAGGGAAAGCTGGAGGAGGCGTCGGGCAGCTCGCTGTTTATGGACGAGATCGGCAACCTGCCAATGCATCTCCAGGCCAAACTTCTCTCGGCACTTCAGAACCGGCAGGTGACGGCTCTCGGCTCAAATCATCCGGTAGCGTTTGACATAAGGCTGATCTGTGCCACCAACCGCGATATCGACTCTATGGTGTCGGAGGGAACATTCAGAGAGGATCTGCTTTACCGTATAAATACTATCCGGCTGCATCTTCCGCCCCTGAGGCAGCGCAAGGATGATATAGCTGTGCTGGCCCGGCGGTTCGCTGTGGAATTCGGCATGAGATACCGCGGTACGGAGATCTCTTTGGCCGGAGATGCCGTAGCCGCATTGGAAGCGTATACATGGCCCGGAAATATCCGCGAACTGCGTCATGCGGTGGAGAAGGCTGTGATAGTGGGATCATCGGATAAGTTGTCGAAGGCCGATTTTTCTCTTACCCCACACGCAGCTGCCGGACATGAGATCAGTCAGTCTGCCGTGACGATAGAGGATATGGAGAGGCAGATGATAGTTGGCGCCATAGAGTCGTGTTGCGGTAATATGAGCGCAGCGGCCCAGAGGCTCGGCATAACGCGCCAGACTCTCTACAACAAGATGAAGCGTTACGGCATATGAGAAATCCGTGGGTGATTCTTACGCTTGTCGTCCTGACGTCTGGTCTGACAGCTGTCCTGCTGATGTCGGAGGAATGGCTGTTTGGCATTATCTCGGTTGCGTTGCTGGCCTGGTGCTTGAGTCGTGCCGTAGTCGTCATGACTCGCGAGAAGAGGGCCGTAGGCCTTTTGTTGGAATCGTTGCGCAATGACGACTATTCCAGACGCCTTACTGATACCGGGGCTGATACGGCCGGAAAGCTCCACGAGATCTCCTCGATCTTGAGAAAGATCAGGAAAAACGCTGTGGAAAAAGACCTGTTGTACGCCACAATCCTCAGACATATTGAGTCGGGAGTGCTTCTTATGGATTCGCGGGGATACGTTCTCATGGCCAATGGAAAATTCCTTGAGCTCCTCGGCATGGATGTGATTACACATATAGACCGTCTGAATGAGAAGGCACCTGCGATAGCCGACCGCATAATGGGTCTGGCCTCCGGAGGCGAGTGCCGCACTGAGGCTGTCGATGATCCTTGTGGCCACAGGGTGTTTTATATCCATGCCAGTGTCATAGAAGTGGGCGGCAAAAGCCTTAAAGCAGTGGTGATAAATGATATAAGCAGGGAGATTGAGCGAAACGAGACTGAATCATGGATCAAACTGACGCGCGTGCTCGTGCATGAGATAAACAATTCGCTCACTCCCATAGTATCTATAGCCGATATGCTTAAAGAAGGGAGTGACTCGGCGGAAGCCGTCAGAGGATTGTCGGCTATAAGCCGTATATGCGGTGACATAAAGGAGTTTGTCGGAGGCGTTAGATCTTTCTCGCACATTGCCGAACCGAGAATGAGCCTTGTCGAATTGCGTCCGCTTCTGGAACAGGTTATTCAGTCGTGCTGCGGAGCGGGGGAGGCGGATATAAGTCTTGAATGCGACAGTGAGCTCATGGCATGGACTGACCCGTCGCTGTTGTCACGCGCTGTCGGCAATGTGGCCCATAACGCCCTTCAGGCAATGGAATCTGTCAGACAGCCCCGGCTGGTGATCAAAGCCGAGGCATTGACGGATGATACGGTGGTGATAGAAGTGTCAAACAACGGACCGCATATTCCGGACAGCATATCCGGTGATATTTTCGTTCCGTTTTTTACCACTCGTCCCGGCGGACAGGGTATCGGCCTCGCACTGAGCAGGCGTATCATGATCGCTCTTGAAGGAAATCTGTCGCTTGAGCCTTATTCGTCATCTGATGATGAGTTTACGACCTTCCGCTTTGAGATCCGCTGAATTGCCGCATTATATATAGGTGCAATAGGTTTCAGTCGCATGATAGCCATTATCGCCTTATATTTCCATGATGGGCGGCAGGGCAGTTCACGGGATATCATCCGCAGGGATTCAGTGCGTCCATAGAGCTGTCCGTGGGCGATCTGTGCAGCCAGAAAATCGAGCATTTGCCTGTAATAGCCTCTCATGAAGCTGTCAGTGACGCCGTATTTCTTCTGGAGTCGCCGTGTCAGCTTCAACGATCCCAGGTAGAAATCAAATGTCTTGCAGAATGACTCTTCCGAACTGACCGAAGGGTGGCCGACACTGTATGACAGTGTGATGTCAGGCAGATATGCTATCTGCGTGCTTGCCGCCATGACGGCTATTATCTGAAAATCCTCGCAGGTGTACGCCTTGTTTCTGAAAAGAAGCTCATCCGCCGCATATTCTTTCATTATCACATCGCGCCGCCATAAGGCTGTGGAGAGATGTATCATAGGCCGCAGCGATTTGACAAGAAGCGGCTGCAGGAGCTTGCCTATCGCATAGATAGACACTTTGTCGGTATTGTGCTCATATGGCCTGATGCGTCCGGTTTTAGTGTCGTAATACTGCCATGCGGTATGAACCATACCGACATCACGATGCTTCTGCATGAAATCATACTGCTTCTGCAGCTTGAGGGGATCACACCAGCAGTCGTCGCCGGCACAGTCGGCGAGATATGTTCCGCGACAACGGAGCATAGTGTCGAAATAATTGTCTAAGAGGCCTTTGTTCGCGTCATTACAGCATAGGCGAATAATGTCGGGATGCATTGCTGCATATTTTCGGCAGATCTCTGCCGTGGTGTCGTTTGAACAGTCCTCGCCGATCACGATCTCCATCAGTCCGTCGAACCGTTGTCCAAGAATAGAGTCGAGACAGCGAGCTATCGTATTTTCCTGATTATAGGTGATGACGATGACAGATATGTCGGGCTGAGATTGCATGCCGGTGGATTTGGATTTCATGTCCATGTAAATATGGCTTATCCTTGCAAATATAGTGTCTTTTTTTCTGAATGTAAAATTCATGATCTTCTGCCTTAATATAGATTGCTGCTGATTGGCTGGGGCAGTATTATTCTTACGATATATCCCAAATTTTACATAATACCGATTATGGGCAAATTGTATGCAGGATGAAATATAGGGTGAGAATTGTCTGATTATTCGATGATTATCATAGTGAATGACTGCTATATCCGATGACGCTGTTCTTGCAGGCATCTTTATCTGATTATTGATTTGGTCAGATAGTTCAATAATCTATAGTTTTGATATTTATGACACTTTTTTTATCTTTGCAGAACAAATTGTACAGATAAAGAATGTTGTCAGCAGTATCATCCATAACCAAAATGATTATCAGTTCAGATCTGCGTCGCTCAGCTGTGTGGATCGTTTCGGGCATACTGATGATATGTGGCTGCCTGCAGTTTCATCACCATGACGACTGTGGACATCTGTGCATGCATATCGTCTATTCAGGTGGTGAAAATCAGGATGATAACCACGATCAGACATCAGAGCCCGACAATTGTTCGCTTCATTTGCCATCGGTCGTATATCAGAAACGCATATATAGCACTCCGGCGGCCTATGTCGGCATTATAGCCGGTTTTCTTGCTCCGGAGATACGTTTGCCGCTGCCGGCTCTGACGTGCATTTGCTTGTTGTTTAGGCCGTCATGTGCGTCAGTCTGTGATAAAATCATTCAGTATATTAGCTTTAGAGCGCCTCCCTGCGCTTGAGATTATCATCATTGTTGCGATGTGTCAATTTTTTTTTAGCTAATAACTGATCCGATATGAATTTCCGTAAATATAATATTGTAATACCTTGCCTGATAGCTGTTTTGGTTGCTTCATGCGGGGATAAGAAGCACCCTGAATCTGAGGGTAAGTCTCATGCTGACGAGGAGCATGCCGATGAGATAGTGATTCATCCTGAAGAAGCCGAAAAATTCGGCATAAAGACCATTTCTGTCACTCCGGCAGAGTTTCATAATGTCATTCCGGCAAGTGGCTCGGTCGACTATTCTCCTGAAAGCAGCGTCACTTTAAGCAGTCCGGTTTCCGGGCGTCTGTCGCTGGTATCGGGCATTTCCGTCGGCGCATCTGTCAAGGCCGGCCAGACTGTCGCTGAAATCCGTGCCGAAGGCATAAGTGGCGGCAATGTCGATGCGGCTGCCAAAGCGCGTCTTGATGCAGCCAAGCGTGAACTTGACCGTATCACTCCCCTGCATGCCGACGGCATTGTCACGACCCGCGATCTGAACGCGGCGCGTCAGGCATATCAGGAGGCAAAGGCCGCCTATTCGCCTGCTGCGGCTTCCGGCCGTGTTTCATCTCCAATCGCCGGTGTGATCGCTGCCCTGCCGGCGGCCAATAATGAGATTGTGGCTGTCGGCACGCCTGTCGCCACGGTGGTAAGACAGGGACGTCTGACGTTGCGTGTTGATGTGCCTGAAAAGTATTATCCCGAACTGTCGGGAGTGACCTCATGCCATATACTTACTCCCGGCACTGACCGTTGGATTTCTCTTGATGAGCTCAACGGCCGCAAGGAAGGAATCGTATCGGGCAATCAGAGTGACGGTCGTCAGGGATATGTCACTGTGATATTCTCGTTCATCAATGACGGTTCGGTCAGCCCCGGTTCTTTTGCCGAGGTCAATCTGCTGTCAGACACAAGGAATGGCGTCATCGCCGTGCCTGCCGGAGCTATCACCGAGCAGCAGGGACAGACGTTTGTCTACAAGCGTCTCGACGAGCATGGCTATGAAAAGATACCGGTGGTGTGCGGCATGACAGATGGCCGGCTTACCGAGATAAAAAGCGGAATTCAGCCAGGTGATGAGGTGGTATCTGAAGGTACTGTATTCGTAAAACTTGCCGAAACTAAGGGGAACGCTCCGGAGGGGCATTCGCATAACCATTAAATCGATCGCGAAATGCTCAACAGGATATTAAAAATATCGCTCTCCAACAGAGCCGTCACACTCATAATTGCCGGTCTGCTGCTGATCTGGGGATGCATCACCATGCTTCGCACGGATGTAGACATCTTCCCCGATCTAAATGCTCCGACCGTGGTGGTGATGACCGAGGCGCCGGGAATGGCGCCGGAGGAAGTGGAAAAAACCGTCACATTCCCAATAGAGACTGCGCTTAACGGCGCTACCGGTGTACGACGCGTCAGATCTTCGTCATCGACGGGGTTCTCGATTGTATGGGTGGAGTTTGACTGGGATTCCGACGTATACAAATGCCGGCAGACTGTCGGGGAGAAACTTTCGGCAGTAGCATCGCAACTCCCCTCCTCTGTCGGCGCTCCGACACTTGGTCCGCAGTCGTCGATTCTCGGCGAAATGCTTATAGTCGGTCTGACAAGCGACTCCACTTCCATGATGCAGCTGCGGTCGATCGCCGACCGCATCATTACTCCCCGTCTGCTTTCGTTGCAAGGCGTGTCGCAGGTATCAGTCATAGGCGGCGATGTCAAGGAATACCAGATATTGCTGTCGCCTGAGAGAATGCGTCATCACAGTGTCAGTCTTGACAATGTGATGGAAGCTGTTGAGTCGTTCAACGACAATGCATCGGGCGGCATACTATATGATTATGGCAACGAGTATCTGATCAAGGGTGATATCACTTCAGTCAAAGCCGACGAGATGGGGATGACGGCTGTGGCGACGTCGTCCGGGCGGCATGTGACTCTGGCAGATATAGCCGAAGTAAAACTCGGGCCGCAGACGCCGAGACTCGGAGCCGCTTCGGTAAAAGCTGAGCCTGCGGTGCTGATTACAGTGACCAAGCAGCCTCATCAGGGGTCAAATGATCTGACGCGCAATATACTTGCCGATCTTGACGAGATTGCATCGACTCTCCCTTCCGACATACATATTTCGACGGATATTTTCCGGCAGAGCGACTTTATCGACGCATCAATATCCAATCTTCAGACATCGCTGTTCGAGGGAGCTATATTCGTCATTGTGGTGCTGTTTTTTTTCCTGATGAACATTCGCACAACGCTTATATCGCTTGTTGCGCTCCCTCTTTCGATAATTGTGACGCTTCTTATTCTTGGCAAATTCGGTTTCACCATCAACACCATGAGTCTTGGCGGTATCGCCATAGCCATCGGATCGCTTGTAGACGATGCCATAGTCGACGTGGAAAATGTCTACAGGAGGCTCAAAGAGAATCATCGTCTCCCGTCGGCAGAAAGATTATCGGTCGTAAAGGTCGTATTCGAGGCTTCCCGTGAAGTGCGCCTTCCGATTCTCAACTCATCGCTCATAATAATAGCAAGCTTTCTGCCTCTGTTTTTCCTTTCAGGAATAGAGGGACGCTTGCTTAAACCTCTCGGCATATCTTTCATTGTGGCTCTGACAGCTTCGACGGTAGTGGCCCTGACGGTAACCCCTGTGTTGTGCAGCTATCTTCTTGGATCAGACAAGGCCGCTAAAGCGCTTGACAGCGAACCGTGGCTAACGCGTAAAATGCGCGGCGCTTACCGACGCATGCTCGACTGGTCGTTCAGAAACAAGAGGCTGGTATTGCTCACTACTGCCCTGCTTTTCGCAGTTGCTCTCGGATTTTTCTTCACTCTCGGCCGCAGTTTCCTTCCGCCCTTCAATGAAGGATCACTCACCATCAATATAAGTGCACTCCCGGGAATATCGCTTGAGGAGAGCGACAAAGTAGGAAGGGAAGCGGAACGCATTATTCTTGAAACGCCCGAGATTATCACAACGGCCCGAAAGACAGGACGTGCCGAGCTCGACGAGCACTCGTTCGGCGCCAATGTGTCGGAAATCGAGGCGCCATACCGGCTCGACGGCCGTTCACGCCGGGATATGGTCAGCGAGCTGCGCGCCAATCTGTCGGCTTTGCCCGGAGTGAACATAGAGATAGGTCAGCCGATAAGCCACCGTATAGATGCGATGCTTTCAGGCACGGAGGCTCAGATTGCTATAAAGATATTCGGCGATAATCTTGAAACGTTGCATCGCATTGCTTTGGAGGTGGGATCCGATATAAAGAAGATTCCCGGAGTGGTGGATGTCAATGTCGAACAGTCTACAGGCCGACCTCAGATAGATATCCGTCCGAAACGTGTCATGATGGCCAAATACGGTGTCACGAATGCCGCTCTTGCCCGTACGATCAATGTGATGATAGCTGGTCAGCCCGTATCGCAGGTTTATGAAGGCAATATGCCATATGATGTGACGGTCAAGGCTTCCGACAGATCACGGTCGAGCATCAGCAACATGTCGGAAATCACCGTGGAGAGCGATCAAGGGCCTATCCCCCTCAGCTATGTGGCCGACATCGTGTCGACGACCGGTCCGAATACGGTCAATCGCGAGAATGTAAGCCGCCGGACGGTTGTTTCGGCTAATGTAGATGGCCGTGATCTCCGGAGCGTCATCAATGAGATAAAGCAGACACTGGGAAAGGACATAGAGCTGCCAGAAGGCTACCATATAGCTTATGGCGGACAGTTTGAAAGCGAAGCGTCGGCATCGCGGACATTGATGCTTGCGTCGGCAGCTGCCCTGCTGGTGATATTTCTCCTGTTGTATCAGGAATACAAGAATTTCAAGCAGCCGCTAATAATCCTGATCAATATGCCTCTGGCAATGATAGGCGGCATACTGATACTCCGCCTGACTTCAGGCGAGCTGAACATCCCTGCCATTATCGGTTTTATAGCTTTGCTGGGAATCGCCACCCGCAACGGAATGCTGCTCATTTCTCGTTACAATGCTCTTAAAGCTGAGGGTGAGGGACTCATCCAACGGATATATCATGGTTCGGTCGATCGTCTTAACCCGATAATAATGACAGCCCTGACTTCAGCGCTCGCACTGATTCCGCTGGCAGTCAGAGGATCCGAGCCCGGCAATGAGATACAGTCGCCTATGGCTGTGGTCATTCTGGGCGGATTGCTGACATCGACGGTTCTGAATCTTATAGTAGTGCCAATAATTTATAGTATATCAGAAACATACAAAAAGAACAAATGAAATCTAAAGCATTGTTTCTGGCCATCCTTGTGCCGGCTGTGGTGTCGGCACAGAACGATTTCGATTTTAATCGGGCGGCGTATGCGATGGCGGCGGGAGGCTATGTTCTCGCATCCGATTCGCTGTCGCTTGCGGCCGGTATCGAGGAACTGAAAGAAGCCAACAATCTGCAGGATCCGGAGATCGAGTTTGGCTATCTCTGGGGAGAAAAGCAGACAGGCAACAAATGGAACGTCAGCGTAAGCCAGGGATTTGACTGGCCGGGCGCTTATTCTGCCAGAGCCAAGGGTATCCGGGCGGCCGAACAGGTCATCGGTCTGACACGGCAGGCCAACTTGTTGGCAAGGATGCTCGAAATAAAGCTGGCCATGATAGATGTGGTCTATTCCTCAAAGAGTCTTAAGCTTACCCAAGAGATGACCGACACGATCGCTCTCATGTGTGAGGCAGCACACAAGGCTCTGGAAAAAGGAGAGCTGACACGTATTGACATGAACAAGATGGAGATCGTGCATATAGGCATGGAGGAGGAGTTAAGAGCGGCTTTGACAGATTATGATGACAAAGTGGCGACTCTCACTGTGCTTAACAACGGTAAGGACTGTTCGTCACTCATTGAACAGTTGACAAGCTATCCGGAGGAGATGATACTGCCCCTCGACACATATCTCAGTCAGTTGTCGGAAAAGGATCCTTCGATAAAGGCCCGGCTGATGCAGGTGGATGCCGACGAAAAGATGCTGAAGGCGCAGCAGATGATGTCATATCCAGCTTTTTCACTCGGATATGCTTATGAGAACGAGGGAGAGGAACGCTGGCATGGCTTAACGGTCGGTCTTACTTTGCCGCTATTTTCCAACAGGCACGTTACGACCAAAAACCGTCTGACGGCAATGCAAAGCCGGCTTCAGGCCGAGAATGCAGGCAATGAAGCCAGGGTCAGGATCGCCAACGACCGACGCAAGGCTATAGACCTGTATGAGGATTTTACCAAGTATGACAAAGTGATCAACGGCGACGACAACATAGAGTTGCTCAAGAAAGCTTATCGCGGAGGTCAGATGACTTTTATCGATTATCTTACGGAGGTGAATTTCTTCCTTGATGCCCGCCGGACTTTCCTGCAGACGGAATATCTCTATCATCTCGCTCTGGCACGCCTCAACCGTTACTCCATGACCATGTAGCGGCAAATGGCCGGATAAACATCAAAGCGGGGCGCACGATGTGATAAAGACACCGTGCGCCCCGCTGAGCATATGCAGGCTTGATTATTCTTTCTTCTCCTGATAGGTGCGGGCCATCTGGCTGCGTGCCACATCAAGCTGTCGTTCCAGCCTGACCTTTTCAAGCTGAGCTAACTTTAATTTTCCAACAATCCTCGAAGCGGCGTAAACATTGCCGAGAGCTTCCGCCTGGTCTTTCGGAAGCGTCATCCTGTAGTTCTTGTCGCCAAGAAATGTCACATCTATCTCATCACCGCCATGTCTGCCGGCAAAAACTCCGAGCGTATCGCACTCAGCAGGCATGAAATTGATGATCTCTACTCCACGGCTTCTGTCGTTGCGTTCGCCGTCATGGGCCACTCGGCCGGAAACGGCTTCATCCTGTCCGGATCTGAGGCTTACAGCGGTGCTCCCGGTTCCTTTCGGACAGCTTGACACTACGTTGAAAACTCCGTCGACGCTCATTCTTGCATAAAGTCCCGGCTTGTCTGCAGGGATTCTCCCTTTGAGAGAAACTGTGGTATAGTATCCTTCAAATGAATCCTCCACAAAGGCCATGACATCTTTCACGGCATCAGCCTCGATTGTAAGCTGGGCTATGAGACTGTCGGCTGCCGACAGTTCTTTCAACGTCATGAGCTCCATAATGTGTGGCCGCAAGTTCATAGCTTCCCTGCGGACGTCGATTTCGGCCGCATACCGGGTATCGACTGAATCAAGCATGGCGAGAGCCGCCTTATAGTCTCCTGCGTCGGACAGCGACTGAGCCTGCCCTACCATCTCTTTGGCTGCCTTTGAGTCACCGGAACATCCCGAAAACAACATTAACGAGATACTGCCTGCAAGCAGGCCTTTACATAATGCGTTCAACATCTTTTACTCCTTTTACTGTTTTTATCTTTTTTATCAGGTTGCCTAACGAAGCTATGTCGGCCACTCCCACAGTCATCGTGCCTTTGAACAGTCCGTCGTTGGAATCAATGGCGATGCTTCGCAGGCTCGTGTCCTTTTCCTTATTGATGATCGACGAGATATTGGTGACTATGCCGATGTCGTCATAGCCTACCACATGAAGCGTGCATGCAAACTGATGGCCGTTTTTCCCCGACCATCTGACAGGGATGATACGGTAAGGATACCGTGAGCGAATGTTTGCCGCGTTCGGACAATCGTCGCGATGAATCTTTATGACTCCCTCGGATGATACGAACCCGAACACCTTGTCGCCATAAATCGGATTACAGCATTTCGACATGCGGTAGCTTACACCCTTTATATCATTTCCTATAATCAGGACATCGCCCGACGAACTTTCTTCATCGCCGCTCTGCTGAAGAGAAAATTCCTCGGCCGAGCGTGCTTCAGGCGCGGTTTCCTGCCGGATGTCAAGAGTCTCGAAGCAAGCTATCACTTCTCCCGGATCAAGCGCTTCTTCCGAAATGCTGCAATAGAAGTCGGTCGCCGTTTTGTAGCCGAGTTTCTTTATCACCTTGGTGAGCTCCGACTCATCAACATCCATTTTACGGTTTTTGAACCGGCGCTGCAAAAGCAGCTGGACGCCTATTTCGCCCGGTTGCGCGCAGTGTATCCCCTTGCCAAGCTCGGCCGAACGCTGGCGCCGCTCGTTAAGGCTCTGGCGGATCTTGTTTCTTGCCTTCGACGTGACTACGAAATTGAGCCAGTCGGCTTTAGGAGTCTGATTGCCTGAGGTGATGATTTCCACCGTGTCGCCGCTGCGGAGCTTGTGGTTGATGCGGCATGTGCGTCCGTTGATCTTGGCGCCTGTGCACGTGCATCCTATCTTGGAATGGATATTGAATGCGAAGTCAAGCACTGTAGCGCCCAACGGCAGTTTGAAAAGGTCGCCGCGAGGAGTGAAAACGAACACCTCCTCCTGATAAAGATCCATTTTGAAATCCTTCATCAGTTCCAGAGGGCCTCCCTGCGGATTCTCCATCGCCTCTCTCACCTGATTCATCCAGGTGTCGAGATTGTTTTCGCTTTTGATACCCTTGTATTTCCAGTGGGCCGCCACGCCTTTTTCGGCTATTTCGTCCATCCTCCTGGAGCGGATCTGCACTTCCACCCAACGGCCTCCCGGGCCCATAACGGTGATATGCAGTGATTCATATCCGTTGCTCTTGGGGATGCTCAGCCAGTCTTTCAGACGGGCTGGATTAGGCTGATACATATCGGTGATTATGGAGTAAACCAGCCAGCACTCGCTGCGTTCCCGCTCGGGAGCGACATCGAGTATCACACGGATAGCAAACAGATCATATATGTGTTCAAGATCGTTGTGCTGCTTTTGAATCTTGTTCCAGATCGATGAGATGGATTTGGTTCGGCCTTTGATGTCGAATTTCAGTCCATGACGTTCGAGCGCCTCCCTGACAGGAGCTATGAATGATGAGATATATGCGTCGCGGCTCGCCTTGGTCTCATTAAGTTTGCGCGCTATGCGGGTATATATCTCCCGGTTGGAATATTTGAGCGACATGTCCTCAAGCTCGCTCTTCATCTTGTACAATCCAAGACGATGGGCAAGCGGTGCGTAAAGATATTTGGCCTCGGAGGCCACTGCCATCACTTTTTCCGTGTCGGGATGATGGTTGATCGACCGCATGAGCACCGTACGCTCGGCAATCATTATTATGATGACCCTGATGTCTTCTGCAAAAGTGAGCAGAAGCTTTCCGAAATTTTCGTTGTCGACAGCTGTGCGGCGCGAATACAGTTCAGAGACTTTCTGAAGTCCGCGAAGCATGTGGCCGACGTCCTCTCCCCATCGGCGCTCAATGTCATGCTCTTTCAGATATCCTGCCCGGTGGAGCGGAGAGAGGATCACGGCCAGTGAAATCACACGGTCTGGACTCAGACCCTCACACAGCAGAATGGCTGTGTCAAGACTATGAATGATTGCATTGATGCCGAACTCGTCGTTGAAATTTACTCCGTCGGCTACCGCGGCATCGTAGGCCGACCGTATGTCTCTGTAATCGTTATCGTCTGAGACACTTCCCGACAGCTTCAAGAAACATCTGGTCTTTTCCAAAAGCTGACGGCTCAATTCCCCGGCCGCCATATCCTGAATGTTTATAGTTGTTTGATCCACCATTGTTTCTTAGGTTAGGTTAAAATGCAAAATTACGACAAAAATCGAGATTATTCCCAAGTAGGTGTAAAAAACACGTTTTTTATCGCGTCAATGCGATAATCACGAATTTTATATTAAATTTGCAGCATCATAATACTCATAATCCGACAACCAAAATACGTTACCCATGATATTCACATTCCGGTTAGTGTCCGACGAGGTCGACAACTTCAAGCGTGAGATCAGCATCGATTCCGATGCCACATTCCTTGATTTACGCAATGCCATCTGTGACTCAGTTAATTACGACAAGGGCCAGATGAACTCATTCTTTATCTGCGATGACAATTGGGAAAAAGGCAAGGAGATAACTCTCGAGGACATGGGCGCCGACTCGGCCGACGATGTTTACCTCATGGAGGAGACTCCCCTCTCCGACTTTCTGGAGGATGAGGGTCAGCGGCTCATTTTTGTGTTTGACTATCTGACCGACCGCTGTTTCTTCATGGAATTGAAGAAAACCCAGCCGGGAAGATCGCTCAAGGATCCGGTATGCTCTCTAGCTCTCGGCAACCCGCCTGCGCAGTTTGTGGATCTTGATGATTTCGAGGCCAAAATCGACGAAAAAGCCGACAAGGCGGCCGCTGATCCTGATCTGGATGAAAATTTCTATGGCTCCGACGAGTTCAACGATGACGAGTTTGACGCTGCAGGTTTTGATGAAGTCAATCCCTACGAATAATCCGACAATCCGTTTATATATAGCCGGAAGAGTTTATATGACTGCCGGGCAGAGAGGCTTAATGGCCGCTGCCCGGTTTCTCTCTTTCGCAAAAATCTGACATATATATGAAAATCGCCATTGTGGTAGCCATGCAGAAGGAACTTGATCTTCTGCTTCCCCATATTTCAGATGACACTGTCATTGAGAATGGCCGACTGCCCGTCCATACCGGTTATATGGCAGGCTGTGAGATTATAGCCATGCAAAGCGGCATCGGCAAGGTCAACTCAGCGCTGGCGCTCCAGTGGATTCTTAATGATCTGAATCCTGATCTGGTGATTAATACCGGAGTAGCCGGAGGCACAGGACGTGCCGGAATACTTGATGTTGTGGTAGGAGAAAAAGTGGCCTACCATGATGTATGGTGTGGCCCGGGTACAGTCCCCGGTCAGGCTTCGGGCTGTCCGGCTTTTTTCGAACCTCCGCATGAAATACTCTCCTTGCCTGCTCTGGATGCATCAGACGGGGTGATCAAGGGGCTGATCGCCTCGGGCGACATGTTTATTACTTCACCGGAAGAGACCGAGCGCATCCGCGGACTGTATCCCGATGTAGCGGCGGTAGACATGGAGTCGGCTTCCATGGCCCAGACATGCTGGCTTCAGGGAGTACCGTTTTTATCAGTAAGAGTTGTCAGTGACACACCGGGAGCTGCCGACAACATTTCCCAGTATGAGAATTTCTGGCACGACGCACCGATGCGGACATTCTCTGTGCTCATGCCCCTTGTCTCACAGATATCGCAATTATGGAAAAAATAGCAAGTTTCACTGTCGATCATGAGCGTCTGCTTCGCGGCATATACGTTTCGCGACGTGATCTGACACCTTCGGGCGACATCCTTACTACATTCGATGTGCGCATGACCGAGCCCAACCGGCATCCTGCTCTATCGGGCGCGGCGCTTCATACGATCGAACATCTGGCTGCTACGTATCTGCGCAACCGACCCGACTGGAAAGACCGCGTGGTTTATTGGGGGCCCATGGGGTGCCGTACAGGCAATTATCTCATCCTCTCGGGCGACCTGAAACCCGGCGACATTGTGGAGCTTATCAGGGACACGTTCCGTTTCATTGCAGAATATGAAGGGGAAGTGCCCGGAGCCTCGCCCCGCGATTGCGGCAACTATACATATATGGATCTCAATGAGGCCAAAGCGCAGGCCCGGCGTTTTCTCGACGAAGTGTTGCTTCGGCTTAAGCGGGAAAACATTGAATATCCGGAGTGAACTTTCACCTGCCGCCGACCGTTGTTGAAAGCAAATACGTTTCAACTCATGAAAAGACTCGTCGATGCAATTTCATCACTTGCGGCACTGATGGCGCTCGTATGGCCGGTATCTCTGTCGGCGCAGACCACTGACTATACTTTCAGGGAATGCCTCGGAAGCTCGATGCCTTATCCTGATGTAAGTGTCACTCCGGAAACGCCTGATTCTCTGACTCCCATAATGATAAACCACGTAGGGCGGCATGGTTCAAGATATATGTCGTCGGGAAAAGCGGCCGCCAATGTGTCGAGGGCGCTCAAAAACGCCGTCAAACTTCGCACTATCACTCCACGTGGACGCAACTTGCTCCGGCTGACTGAGCAGATTATCGAGCGTACCGCAGGCCGATGGGGCATCCTTGATACTCTCGGCAAAGCCGAGCAGATGGGCATAGGCATGAGGATGTACAGCGATTTTCCCATGCTGATGCGTGATGGACGTATAAATGCTATAAGCAGTTATGTGCCTCGGTGCATCATGAGCATGTATGAGTTTACCCATCAGATAGCCCGTCTTGACGACAAGGTGGAGATCTATACGTCGTCGGGCCGTCAGAATAATCCTTTGCTCCGTTTCTTCAGTGATGATCCGGAGCTTGAGGAACTGTTTCTCTCGCCAGCATACCGCCGGACTTTGAAAGAGGCCGCTGACTCGATGGTGCCGCTGACCGTTCTGCGCAAGATGCTTGGAGCAAATTATCCTATGGATGACATACTTGATCCGACGACGCTGACAATGGACATTTATTCCTG
>CALHWU010000199.1 GCA_938039795.1 uncultured Muribaculaceae bacterium | reverse complement strand
CGCCGTCAGCCGGCCAAGCGCGGCGTCGCTCAATGCAGGCATCGCGCCGCCCGCGACATCCGACCGGCGCACGCGCGCCTTGAGATCGCCGACTATCGACGCGTCAGCCGCCAGCCCGCTCTTCACCGCCGCGCCATAGAGGCTCCCGATCTTGTCGAGATAAAAAGCCGCCGTCTTCGCCGAGAGTCCCTGCAGACGCCCGGCCACATACCAGTCGGCCAGCAACGCCCCGTCAAGCGGATCCGATCCGCTGCACCGCGCAGCCGCGTAGCAGGTCAGCGACGAGAGCGCCTTGCCATACGACCGGCGGCTCTCGCCATCGTAGGCCGCAAGCCTCGACTTGAAGAAATCGATCGCCTGCCCTATCGTAAAACACTTAGTATCTGGTGATTCCAAACCGGTCAATTTGTAACCGCGCGCCGATTTGCGGACACATTTATCGACCCCTCGTTTTGAGTCGTGTTCTCAAAATAAAGGTTCGTGCCCACATGTTTTTCCATCGAAAATCGCATCTTTGATCGTAGCAAAACTATCAGCAAAGAGGCAGTATCTCTTGGTAAGAGATACTGAAAAAACGGGGCAATCAGAGATTCAGGCTGTTATAACCGCTGCTGACCTACCGATGACAAACATTTTTGATTTTTTGCACTGATATGCGTCGAGACCCGGGTAAAATATAGAGGCGTTTTTTGCTAATATCAAACTTATTACCTAAATTTGCGAAAGAATTAAGTATCTCTTACCAAGAGATATATAAAAAAAGCAAACGGAGCCGCCGACATTGCCTCAACGATAGCAATGCCGGCGGCTCCGAATATTTTCAGCAGGTCAGCGAGCAGCGTGCCTGCGGAGGGTCAGAACGAGAACTGGAGCATAGTCTGTATGCGGTTGTCGTGGCGCGACACACCGCTCATATCCACTCGTCGGCCATAGATGTATTCCAGGCCAGTGGAGATCTGCGGAGTGATGTTCCAGATCACGTTGGCCAAAGCATACTGAGCGTATCTGTACTGGCTTCCCCAGGCCACTTCCCCACCCTCATAGCGCGGAGCATAATTGCGCAGGTGGCTGTAGGTGGTCGTGGCGTAGACTTTGGGAGAGATATTGTATTGCAGTCCCAGATAGCCGCCCCACGCCTTGACGGCACGCAGCCGCCCGTCGGCGCCTGGCACCATGTCGAGTCCGCCCTCATAGAGATCCTGGAAATAGCTGGTGATGCCGCGGCCGTAGGCACCCTGCCAGTAAGCCGTCATGAAAGGCGAGAGCGACGCGCTGCCGCTCGTCTTCACGCCCCAGCCCACGACGTCGCGGTTACGGTCGGCCTTCACGTCATGATACTGCATGTTGCGCAGAATTCCCGACACTCTTATCCAGCTCTTGCCGCCGCCCCACGAATACTGCACGTAGGCCGGTATGTCGGGCACACGCTGACTTACCGTATAAGTCTTATCCCCGACGGTCGCCGACAGGATAGGCAGCTCGGCGCCTATGGCCACGCTCCAGTGTCGGTCGATCTGATAGCGGTAGTCGATCACGCCTTTGGGTATCGCCGTAAGAGCGCACGGCCCCTCGTTGTCGATGCTCGGAGGTATCGCAGCCATGTCGGAGAACAGGCTGAAATCATATCCCACCGTCAGACCCCGGTATTTCAGATATGCATAGTAGAGATTGAAGCCGTAGTTGTTGCCGTTGCCGGTAAAATTGAAGTTGAAATAGCCTCCGATCTGGTTCTTGTCGCCCGGCATAGCCACGAAATTGAAAAACAGACTGCTTGTGGCCACAGAGAACTGTGTCAGTCCGCCGTCGCCCTTGCGCGTCTGAGCCGGAATGGCCGACGTGATGAAGTCATAAGCGTTGTCGATCGGATTGCCCCAGTCGTAGGAGAGAGTGGCCTTGGCCGTGCCGCCTATTCCGAAATAAAATTTCCGGTCCTTACCCTCGATGGCAAATCTCGGAGCGCCCGGCACCCTGAACGATTTAGGCGCGTTCTCCGCAAAAATTTCGTAGATACTTACCCGGAGCACATCGACCTCCGAGCCGCCGCAGGAATTGATCACCGTCACTTCCTGCCGCACGGGCGTCAGCGGATGATTCTGGCCATAGGCCGCCGGCACGATGCCCACTGCCGGCAACAATAGCATGAAACGTGTGAGATTCTTCATATTATCACTGTAAAAACATTTTCAATAATAGGACGGATCGATACGGAACACAAACGACTTGCGGAATATCAGCACCACCACCGTAAACAAGCCCAGAAGCACAGAGTTCAATATAAACGGGAAAGTGTTGATCAGCCGGTGAGGATCGAATATATCGCGGAATCCGTCGACGATAAACGGCGTTGCGCTTATAGAAATATAATTGGCGGCCAATACGATAGCCAGCGCAAGAGTGGCCTTTGACGGCACCGTGACGATCTGCGTGGCCTTGTCGTAGATCAGAGGCTGGAATATACCGTAGCCCAGTCCGACAAGCACCGCCGCAACGCACATAAGCGCGAAATCATGCCCTACAGCCATCAGCAGCACCCCGACAGCCATCACCACCGACGACAGTAGCAGCGTCGACTGGCGGCACAGCCTGACGATATATGGCAGAATGAATCCAGGCAGGAACACCGCGAGGAAGAATATTGCCGTCACCGTGCCCGTCTCCGAGTCACTCATCCCTTCGGTCTGCATCAGGAACGGAGTATAGTAGCTCACGATCACCGTGGCGTAGCATACAAAGAAGTATACTGCTATCAGCGACCATACCCTCGGCATTATGAAGCCGTCGGTCACCCTTGATGCATTCGATGCCGCCCAGGGAGCCTTGGCATGGATAGACCCGGCAGCCACGCCTGCCTCCGACGCCTTCGAAGCCGCCTTGGAAGTGGCAGCCATATCGTCCGCAGGAGCGGCAGGGGCCGGATCGGCCTTGGGGATGCCCCGCAGGAACACGGAGAGCACCAGCGGTATAGCCGGAATAAGATAAACGGCGAACGGCAGGCGCCAGTTGCCGTGCCCGAGCCATCCTACTATATATGTGGCGCACACCAGGGCCAGATTTGATATACCCGACTTGATGCCCAGCTGGCGCATGCGGAAACGTCCCACGAACGTATCGGCAAGCAGCCCGGCGGCGAGCGGTATGAGCAGACCGCACCCGATGCCGAGCAGACAGCTGATGACGATCAGATCCACCATATTGCGTGCGAAGAAGTAGAGGATGCCGCTCGCCAGATATATGGCGAGGGCAACCACTACTATTCTTATCTTGCTCTTCGACAGCGACAGCCTCCCCGACAGCAGCACGAAAGGAATTATGCACAGATTGGGCAGCACGGTGAGCAGCTGTATCTCCAGCTCCGACGTATGCGGGAATATTCTGTCAAGATTGCCCAGCATAGGAGTGATTGCCAGTCCCGGGAGATTGACAGTCAGCGATATCGACCATATGGCGATAAGCGTCATCAGGGGGATGGTGCCCTTGCCTGTATTGATTTTCATTTCCTTTGCGTTTTAGCGGCTGAGACTGCAAGGAATCACTTGCCGGTCGTAGCGGTTTTGTCGTTGTTGAACACCTTATATGCCACCGACTGCGGAGTCTGCGAGCCGTTGTAGGCCTTGGCGGCCTCGTCGGCAAGCTTCTGGGCGTCGGCCGGCGAAGCGCCGTTCTCCTCAGCGAGTATGCGGGCATCGGCGGCAGCCACATCGGCTCCGGTAGGAGTGAAATCGGCCGACCACTTCGACACCTCCGACGGACGTCTGTTCTCTATCTGCCAGTCGAAAGGATAGAAATCAACGTCGGGATTGCGCCACGACGGTTTGCGCTTTGCAAACACTATCAGCGGCAGGCAGAAGAAGATCACCGCTCCGCAGAGAATTATCAGCACGTAGACCACCGGACTGCCCGTATTGATCTGCGACGGCGGGAAGAAGCTCAGCACCATGGCGATGAAAGCTCCAAGGATTCCTATGCCTCCCACGGCTATCTCGCCGAACCGTCCGCCGGGGATGCGGAAGCCGCGGCGTTTCAGCGGCTGCGTGTGGCGCAGACGGAAGAATGCGAAGTATATCATCAGCACGAGGATAAGATAGATCACCGTAGCCATCTGCGACATCACCTGATAGGCCGACTCAACAGAGGGAAGCACTACAAGCACCAGAGCCAGCAGGCTGACAAATATAGCCTGGACATAGAGGATCGGCTTGTTGACACCGTTTTTATTGACCTTCTGGAGCGAACGGGGCAGATATCCGCTCTCGCCTACAGCCACCAGACCGGTCGACGGGCCGGCGATGATCACGCTCACCTGGCCTATCACGCCGAACGTGATCAGCAGGGCCATCACATTGCCGAGCCAGGGCGCGCCCACCGTAGCCCACAGATCGTTATAGGCCACCAGCAGCGAAGCCAGCAGATTGATATCCTTGGCCGGGACGACAAAACCGATGGCCAGAGTGGCGAACACGAAGATCATCACGATCACCGCCACGGCGAGGAATATTGCGCGCGGAAACTCGCGGGCCGGATTCTTCATATTCTGCACATGCACGGCATTCATCTCCATGCCTCCGTAGAAAAGGAAGATGGAAGCGGCGAGCACCACGGTGCCGATTTTGGTAAAATCAGGGAAAAACGACTCGTGGGTCAGCATGATCGGCTTGCCCATGCAGAGATAGGCCACGCCGAGCACGATCAGCACGGCAGCCGGCACGATCGTACCGAACAGACCGCCGAGCGTGCTGAGTATCTTCGATGACTTCATGCCTCGGAAAGCTATGAAGTTGGTGATCCAGTAGACGGCCAGCACCACTATCAGCGTATACAGCTTGTTGGCCGACAACCTGGCGTCGAACGACTCGGGCCAGAATATATAGGCCAGCGACACGGCCGCGAACATGAGCACAGCCGGAAACCATATCACAAGCGTCTGCCACTCAAGATACATCGCCGACCAGCCCCAGCGCGGACCGAAAGCCTCCGACACCCAGCGGTAGAGACCGCCCGAATGAGTGTAGGTCGACGCCAGTTCGGCACACACCAGAGAAAACGGAACCAGGAAAAAGATGGCGGCAAACAGATAGTAGAATATCGACTGGATGCCGAATTCGGCCTGCGACGGAAGACCTCGCAGACTCACCACCGTGGTTATAATCATTATGGTCATCGCCCCTGTCGAGATAAATGCTTTCGACGGACTGCCGCTTTTGGACGCAGGCGATGACGTTTTGGAGGTATTTGAATCAGACATATGCCCTGAAAATAAATAAATGGTAAAACAGATTTGAAACGGGAAAAATACGGAGGCCGACTGTGATGCCGGCCTCCGTTGCATCATGACCGTTTCATGAGGCCATGAATAAGTTCAGATCACTTTGTATCGGGTATGTTGATATTATATCGGAGTCATGACAGCAGATCAGAGTTCCACCACGGGATATACCTCTCCGATCTTGGTGCCCACCTTGTAGTGGGTGCCCTTGTGGGCTGTCATAGATACATTCATGTTGGCAGAGAAGAGGTAGACGATATCGGAACCGCCAAACTGGAAGTAGGATATCTCGTCGCCCTTCTTCAGAGCCACACCCTCCTCGGCGGTAACCACTACCGAAGATACCTGCGGCATGGCGATCGGCAGGATGGCCACGTAGCCATACTTCGTCTCCAGCACGATCAGACCGCGTGTCTGCATGAACTCGTAGCCGGCCTCGTCAGGAGCGGTGGCACGCCATGCCTCCACCTGGTTGGTGGCAGGATTCACCTTGTCGGGGACAGCCACCAGGTCGACGTAGCATGCGCCCTGGATCACTCTGGCCTCGCGCACGATGCCCGACAGAGGAGCGTGCTGACGGTGATAGTCGGTCCAGCTCAGGAACGAGTGGCACCACATGCCGCCTTTGAATTTGTCCTTGTAGGGGCTCCCTTCGAGCAGCTCGTCGATGCTCCAGTCCAGACCCTTGATGCGCACGTGAGTGTCGGGGCGGATCTCCCACTGGCCGCCGAAGCAAGCGTCGGCGGGATGGACGATCACCTTATCGTCATCAATAGCGGCGATCGGACGGTAACCCGGTTTGGTGTGACGGGCAAACATCTGGTTGAATGTCTTCCAGCCGCCGCGCGGTTCGAGATATTCGTCCATATTATATACGGCGCAGTCATAGAACGACTTGACGCTGTCGTCGGTGATCGACTCGGGGCTGTCAAGCCAGTCGCCTATGCCGTAGCAATAGTCCACCATCCATTTCGAGAGCGGCGACAGCTCGGGCATCCGGTCGGCCGGAGCGCAAGGAGTCTGCAGCGACTTCACCGGCTCCTGATCGAGCAGGAAGAACGACCGGAAAAGATGCTGATACACGTGTGTGCCCTCTTTGTTCTCTGCGGGAACCCAGTGCATGTAGGCCTCCAGATAGTCGAGATAATCATCGATCGAAGCAATGTCCGACAGGCCGGGGATCTTGTAGGAAACCACCTTGGCGATTGCCTGGTTGAACTTGTCTTCCCAGTTGTTTTCCTTGATCAGGTCAGCGAGCTCCTGAACGACGGGAGAATACTTCTTGTCTGCCATAATAGTAAGATTTTAATGTGTGTGTGTTGTGTGTTATGTTATTGATGTTTGACCTGACAATCTGGCTAAGAAATTTTTGTTTTCCCGTCACCGTCATGAGGGGCCGTTGGGTTTGCAGTCAGCCGGGATGCATTATTCGTCCCTTATGAATCTATAACGCCACACACAGAAAAAAGTCAGACCGGCACCGGTATTTAACATTCCAGCCGGAGATTCCGGCCTGATGATAAACATTTGCGGCCATTCTCACAATTTATTTAACATCCAATTATGTCGGACATCCATTTTAACATCACCCAAACGAGGAGTCAGGATCAGATACAAAAAAACCTCGGACCGGTTTGATAGTCCGAGGTTACAAGTGGAGCTGGAGGGACTTGTTCCCAATGCTCCAAATATGCTGTTATCAAGTAGATAGACAATCTCAAAATTCCTTAGTGCCTTGGTAGTGCCTGAACCTTTAGCTCGCCGGAACATGATTCCGGCAAAATTCAGTTCTGATTTTTCTGCTGCATTACTTGTCTCCACAAGTATCCAAGCCATATGCAAATTTAGTCAAATTTATTCGCTCGTACAAGTCCGAAGGTTCGTTTTAACTCTTTTATAACTAATTGTTAAACAAACTGAGGAAATATAATATAGCCTCCGTTTGCCAAAGCAAGCAATGGTATGATTTGCAATTCGCGTCATCGCTTTAGCGCTTTGCTGCGCAAAGAATTGCAAATCATGCTTCCTTACAACTCTATGACTGCATCTGCCTTGAAATAGAGATGCTCCAATGCTCTGACATAACCCAACTGGTTGCACACGCATCGGGTGTTTCCTATCAGTCTTGATATGTTGCGGTGGGAATGACCGTAAATCCAATACTTGATTTTGCTGTCAGCAATGAAATCACCCAATTCAGATGTAAAGGCACCATTTATCGGACTACCGTTGAATTCATCATCCATCAGTGCAAATGACGGCACATGATGTGTGGTTACGATAATATTATCGGCCCGGCTTTCTTTAACTGCGTTTTCAATAAAACTCCTGCACTTTCTATGCTCCTCATTGAAACGCTCCCAAGTCAGCACATTTTCACCGTTCTTTATATAATGGAAGTCACTCACATTTCGCTGGGTGATATATCCGTTCTCCGGTGAGATTTCCGCCCATAGGGTTGAAGCTATCAAATCGGTGGTATCATCAAGATGAATGACCCTATTGTAAACATATCTGGCATTGCGCCTCAAATTCAGTTCCCAGCCATCCGTAAGCTCATTTATATCGAAGCTCCTATACAGTTCATGGTTTCCCGGAATCACGATAACCTCTTGGAAGTTGTCAGATGCCCAATCCCAGAAAGGATGTTTAATAAGAGAATCATCGCCGAGATAGCCTATGTCGCCTGCAAGGATAAGGATATCACCGACAGGCTGCATCGGATGTTCTCTGAGGATGGCGGAGTTTGCTCCAAATTCGAGATGAAGATCGGAAGCGTATTGGATTTTCATCGCTTAAAGTGATTTAGAATCTCGATTATATAGTCAACCCGGTCATAATCGCCATAAGGCAGCATACATTCTATCTCCTCGCGGCAATTCTGACGGGCAAGCATCTCAGAAGCCCAAAAAGAAATATATTCTATAAGGGGAGTATTAGTTTCATTGTCAAACAACGATGTGATGTCCTGACGATTGTTGAGTACATATATAAAATCCTCGAAGTCATGTGAGAATCTCAGGTCATCACCTCCACGACCCCTTATCGCCTCTATCTTTGTGGCGAGATAATATAACGGAGGCAGAATATAGACCGCAGTGCCGTCAGGTAATTCATATATCTCCCTATGTTGAAAGCCGGGGCGATACCATTGATTGGTGAATCCGAGGATATTGTCCCTGTCCGGCATTATGTCCACAGTCTCGCCGTTATATTTCCATCGGCAAATCACGCCGGATTCTATGTCGTTCACAAATCCATGCCGGCGCAACAAATCTTCAAATTCTTGCAAACTGCCGTATGTTGCCAGCTCTATCACACAGTCCACATCCATTGTCGGACGTATGTCTGTCGCTGCCGGATCGTCGGCATACAGCTCGGCCACGGAACCACCGACAAAGACGACATCACGACACAGCTCTCCCAGCCCTGCGGCTATGATTTTAAGCCGGTTTACATTACTTGACATCATAGGTAGAAAGTATTGAGTCCAGTTCCACTTTGGCGAGTTCCACTTCTCTTGTACGACCTATCCGGAAAACGTCGGCGATTGCCAGAAGACTATGCAGCATCGGATCAATCCTTACAGCCTCCGGAACAGTCCGATAAAGCGGAACGATAGCTTCCCCGCGTATATTCCCTTTTGCGTCCGGCCACACATACGCATCCTTTTCCGATAGAATTTTCTCATTCATCGGCGGAGCGGATATTGCTGTGGCGATTCCCCGCACTTTTGCCTGCGGCTGCACAGGAAAAACATATTTCAGCCCATGAACCATAAATTCCTTTAGGGCAAGTATGTTTACACGTTGTTTCAGATTGTCAATCAGACGGGCAATGCGGCATCGTTCCAGAGCTTCCGACACTTCCGACGCGCTTATACCGAGTTCTTTGGCAATCTGGGCATTGGTCATACCTCGTCCTGTCAAAGTGACTTTCTTCAACAGAATCACTATATCCTGTGGACGCATACCATTATGTGATTTAGTCATTTATACAATATTATTTGCAATTCGCGAATTGCAAATTTAATAAGAAATATCGGATTGAACAAGCCACTGGCAGTTTTCTATTTATTTAACATCCAATTATGTCGGACATCCATTTTAACATCACCCAAACGAGGAGTCAGGATCAGATACAAAAAAACCTCGGACCGGTTTGATAGTCCGAGGTTACAAGTGGAGCTGGAGGGATTCGAACCCTCGTCCAAACGTGGAACTAATATGCTTTCTACATGCTTATTCGCTTGTTGGTTTTCGTGAGCCGGCAGGCAAGCGACAGCCAACCGACCCCTTAGCCTCTTGTAGTTTCGGATCGCGCGCGAGGCGCTTGCGACCCTATTCCCGATTTAACTGCACCGCCTTGTCGATTAGTCTCGGGACGACGACAATCGGGCGATGTCTTGTCCCGGCAACTGTTGCCGGGATTAAGCCGATCTACTATACTTCAATCAGGCAGCAAGAGCGTAGTTGTTTTCGCCATTTAAACTTGCGATGTCTCTGATTATAGAGCGTAGGCATCATTGCTCTGCATGCTTACATACCACCTCTACACGCTGTCAAAACCGGTCAGCCCCGATTTGCTTGGCGGGACGCTCCCCTCCGGGAGCGCAGGCATTGGTGTGTGCGTTTCGTCGGCAAAGTTATCGCTTTTTCCTGAAATATGCAAATCCTGTCCGCGATGCAATGACGACGCGATAATACATCGCGTCCCGCCCCGCCTGCTACCGTCTGGCCGGCAGTCCGCCCCTCCGATAAGTCCGATAATTCCGAGTCCTCCGCCCCCACGGAGTCCAGCCGCCGTGTGTCAGCACAAGGCCCTCTGACAGCCGCGGGCGCCGGAAGCTCCCGCCTCCCGCGCCCGCGCTACATATGTATGCTATAAAGAAAGTCTTATTTGGTATAAACCACTCTCATGAGACATGCATCACTATTATTAAATGCACCCGTATGACCCTTTGTATGACCTAAAGCACCATTCTGAAATGCTTCAAAGCCCATAGTAAAGTAATTGATATCCCATGCACTGTGAGGAGAGTCATCGCCTACATCATATGGTTCAGCAAGCCAATAAACGGCTCCATAACGCTTATAAATATCATAGAATAATGGCTGATATTCAACTCCCATTGCAGCCTCGTTATAATATGATTGAGCACGATACTCCGACCATCTCTGGGCATATCGAAGCACGCCATTTGCGCCATCTTTTTCACCGCTACCTTCATCTCCCGGTGCGTTGCCTTTGTCTCGTCCAGCCTTACGACGTCCATATCCATGTTTACCAATCGGAAAGAACAGATTATTACCATTATCGCTATTAAATACGAAGCAGCCTCGCATGCCTTTTGATGAACTCGACGGAGTCTCATTACTATCATAACCAAAAGCTTCAGCTACTGATGACGAAGTTTCGGTCGCTCCATCACCATAAAGTACTCCATAGGCTTTTTCTATATGACTGTCTACGGTTGACTCCAATTGCTTGAAATCCTCGTATTTTGCTACTCTAACACCATCATTGTCTATCTTCCAGGCATTATTACCGCTGTTATATCCACCGGCAAGTTGGCTCCAAGTCAATTTGTCAAGTTGATCGGGACGGTTCTTTATAACATCATACTCAGCAGTTTCTCCAGGCGTTTCTCCAAAACCGAAGCCTGCTTTATCATTGTTTGACGATTTTATAGCATTCGGGTTGTTCCACCTGAAATATGAGCCCTCATCGAGAGGCGAAGCAACCATATTTGCATGATAATTGCCGGGGCGCCATCCGTCTTTGGGATCATCACTCGTTAAAGATAACACATTGAATGAGCTCCATGCAGGATTAGTTTCACTTGCCGGTTGACCATTCATAGTAAGCGGAGCGAAGCCTTGGCGAACCATAATCATGTGCTCACAGGTATAGTTGTGATAACGGATTTTTACAAGGGCGCAACGCGACTCGTTTTCGCCACAGGTTCCATTAAACTTGATCTTGAAATCAATCAGATGCTCCGAGTCGCCTTCAATGCGTTTGCCGGTCTGCTTATCCTCCGTGCGTCCGACCGGCGTAGATTCAAGCGATACAAATCCATCACCCTTGATAACCTCAGCGTACCACGGGCCCTCTGAAGGGAACGACACGAAATTGTCAGCATCTTCCTGCGGCAAACGCATCAGAGTCACATGAAAATCTTCCGATCGGTCATGGCTGCGCCATACACCCTTTGGATTCACGATTCGGCGCACCTGAATAATCTCCACATCTTTAGAAATCTCCGTACCATCATTAAGTTTGGCGGTAAAACGGATTTTGCCGTGTCGCGGATAAGTATAATAAGGATTATTGCCACTGAAACCGGTCTTTGTGATCAGCTCTTTAGCGCGGGTAAACAGATGAATTTTGAAAATATTATTCTCCGTACCTCTGACAACTTCATATGCGTAATCAGGATCAGGGTCATATTCATCATTTCTTCCATCGAGATAATATGTACGTTCTCCACGTTTATGTTCGTTCCAATACTCCTGATTATATTCAGTATTATATGGAGTTTGCCATGATGGTCTATCCTCGTATCCGGGCACTTCTATCTTGGTGTCTCTAGCCTCACGAAGCGAAAGGAAAGTATTCCAAGGCCCATCATTAAAAACCGGCACCTGCGAATAAAACTCTTCAGACGGAGTGGGGAAATCGGATGTCCCGTTGCCCCACGGTTTCCAGGAAGTCTCATTCAATATCATCGCTTTCAGTCCGTAGTCAGGATCTATATCACCGACTACTTTCACGTCCATCTGCATCTCTTTATTGTAGAGATAAGAGATATATTGAGGCGATACTACATAGATACCCGGATCCTCGTCATACTCTATATGCCAGTCGGCTTCATTGCCGTTGCCATGGAACTCAAGAGTGAGCTTATAGTGGGTATTGCGCTTCGCATTGTAATCCTTGTGAATATCCTGTCCGAGCATAAAGCGATAGATGATTTTACCAATGCTCGTCGTGTTGCGGTTGCGATAGATGGCGCTGACTTCCACATACGTCCCATACGGTTTGTGATCCTTCCAGCCCGATTCGAGGTCGCCCTCTTCGGGATCCGGATACCAGATAGTCGAACCATTGATCGACTGATATTTCTCCTTGCCCTCATGCTGCATGTTCTCAAAGAAATATAGTGATTCGGCTTTATGGGCATGAGTCTCATCAAGAATCGAGGGATCCTTGCCTTCAGTTCCCACGCCACCGTAACGGTGCTTATCGTTGCAGACATGATAATATTGCGTTGGATAAAGGTTATTGGCGTCGTCAGGAAGATTTCCGTTGACAGTCATCACCTCTCCATCGGCTATGACGCCGTTGGCCACTTCATAGCGTTTCAAGCCGTTCGCATCGCTTGCATCGCCTGGAGTATTGTCCAGTCCGAGAGTGCATCGCTTTGGGATATCCTTGATACGGATATCCTTGATATAGATCTCGATATTGTCGTAAAGATCCGAGCCGTCAAACGCCACAGTCACTTTTGACGCAAGTCTTTTCAACCAGCTCTTCACTGAAATGTTGGCTTTATTCAACACCACAGGATTGCTGTCGGTGGCATTGGGATCCCCGCCGATGCTGAAAATGCCGAACATCTGGCTATTGTTGGCTAATGTCTGGGCGTCCCAGTCAAACGAGATAGCCTTCAGACCGTCGCGGGTCGCGATATCCGAAGTGCGCGTGTGCAGATCGGGGACATTTGCTACTGCATAAATGTAGTAGCGTCCGCGTGGTATAGTCAGGCTGAATGTGGCACGCCCGGTCTTGTCGTCGCCGAGGGTAGCATCATCGCGATTGTCCTGATCTTTGATATTTACGTAGTCAGAAAGTTCGCCGTCGCGATAGCAGCGGATAAGATTGCCCTGTGTATCGTATACGAGCACATGCAGTGTGGTGATGTTCTGTATCAGATCGCCTGCCGAGCGGGAACTCAGATCAGCCTCCTCCGTCTTGTAGGTCAGCGAGGCCGACAGAGTGCAGTCGCCCTCGAAACCGTCGCCCTTATCGTAAAGGGCATCGTCCGAGCAGCTCCACAGCATCAGTGACGCCAGCAGGCTTATGAAATAATATATACTGCGTTTCATCATGTTTCAAATTAAGAGATTCACTTCTTTGGAAGTCCGAAGCCCGGGCGGAGATCCACTTCGCGATAAGGCTGCACCCAAGCCTCGAAGCTGACGCCGATGTCGCGGACGGTTGCCTCGATGTAGAGGTGGGTATTGCGCGGGAGCTTGCCGGCGAGGTCGGTCAGCGGCTGAGCTGCTACCTGATAGCCGCCGAAGAGCGAGAGGTCGATGCCGAAGCCGGCTTCCGCCTTGCTCTCAGGGAGGTAGACGGTGGGGAGAGTGCGGCTCTTGCCTGCGGGGATAGCTTCAAAAGCGTAGGGATCCTCGCGCTCTGCCGGGGTAGCCGTGGCGGGGAGCACCTTGAAAGCGCGCTCAAACTGGTATAGCTGCTTTCCCGCCGGTATATCGTAGGCGGTTATCTCCCGATTGGCTATTGTCGTCTCGGTCTGGCATTCGGCCTTTGCGGGACTATACTCCGTCTTGTAGGGGAAGAGATACCCTGCGGGTGCCATGTTGGTCAGGCGGTAGCCGGTAAGTTCGAGCGGGCCGGAGGAATTGTTGACTACATTGACGGTCACCTTCACCAGGGCGCGTGTCAGAAACAGGCTTACGGCCTGCTCCTTGTCGACCATATGGCCCAGGGCGTCGACCTTCGGACGGCGCACCTTCACCTGATGGTGTTCGGCCATCGGTACGAGCCCGAGCATATCCTTGCCCTTGTCCATGGTGAATGTCAGCTGCTCAAGAGCGGCCAGAGCCGCGTCGTCGAGATGCGTTCCGCTGCTGTATGTGGCGTTGGAGAGATCTATGCCGGCGAGCAACAGATCGGATCCGTCATCCTGGCCGCCCGCCGAATGAGTATAACCGGAGTAATGGGCGTGCTCGTTGGCTATCACGTAGATATCCTTCATGTCGAAATCCTCGCCCTCAGCTCCGGCATAGACGTTGATCTCCTTGGTGGCCGAGGCGGCTATCTTGGTCTGGTCGTCGGCTCCGGCCTCTCCGGCCAGATCCCAGAACTGATTGAACTCCACTACCTTCCTGCTCTTGTCGGCGGGATCGGCGTGGACTATGATGATGCGCAGAGTGCGCATCATCTCACGCACCGACGCTTCCGGCTCGAATTCGGCTCGCGAGCCCTCGTCGCCGGCCGGATCTACGGCGGCGATATTGAGCCGGAGCGTGACGGTCGACGCCTCCGGATCGGGAGCGTCAGGCTCGTCGCCGCCCGAGCAGGCGGTGGCCATGGCGCCGATGCCTATGGCCAGAGCCGTCAGAGCGGGGAGCCATCTGCGCCGCAGGGCGAGAGCCGGCTCACTGTTGACTGATTTCTTCATCATAGGTCAGCGCTGTTGATGCGGACCACCCAGTCGTTGATCACCACCTGGGTACGGATCCAGTGATTGTTGGCGTCGAGGAAGAAGATCATGTTCCAGCGGTTCTCGCGGTCGAGATACTCCTGGTCGGGCATATCCTTGTAGACCTGACTCTTGAAGAGGAGCAGATAGTTGACCAGCGGTATGCTGATGATCTCGCGGCCGTCGTCGGCGGCGCGCACCTTGAGACGCGGGGAGTTGCCGGTGACGAACCGTCCGGTCGACATCTCGCTGTAGGCGAGCACGGCCTCATTGCCCGCCTCGTCTATGCCGGTGCGGGCGGTGCCTGTTGCCCAGGGGGTGTAGGTCACCTCGCCTGCCGGCACCACGGTGTTGTCGTGGGCATGGCGGGTGTTGTCGTCGGTGATCTCCCAGATGAAGTCCTTGTCGTCGAGCGGCTCGCCGTTGAGCTGCTGCAGGAGTATGCGCAGCGTGTTGGTGTCGCGCATCATCGGGAGAGTGGCGCGGGTATACTCGTTGTCCTCGTCGCTGACGGTCATGTCGAGCGAGCCGTAGTAGAGGTCATGGAGGTGCGTGCCTAAGTGCTCGGGCTTCATCGCGTGGCCCATGGCCGTGTAGTGCTGTCCGGGCTGTGGCGTGACGGTGGTGTATGATGCCTGGTCGCAGGCGGTGCCTCCGTAGGCTATCATGTGATAGTCGCCGGCAGGCAGGTCGATGATCATGCGCCACTCCTCGTCGGCGAGCACGTCGGTGGTCTCAGTGCGGGTCTCCACATAATTGCCCTGCTTGTCGTAGACGTAGAGCGTCAGGCAGTCGACCTGCGAGGGGAATGCGTTGGCAAACTCCATATTGTGGTCGAATATGAACCGCAGCTCGGCGCCGACGCGGCATTCGTCGAGATCGTCGTAGATGGCGCCGTCGCATGAGGTGATCAGCATCGCCGGGGCGCCGACGGCAGCCGCGAGGGCCGCGCCATGCCATAGGCGGCGCATTATGTTGGTGATTTTCATTGCAAGTGTCTGTGTTTGAAGTTAGCCTGATTAGAATTCTACCGAGTTGCGGCGCACTACCCAGGGGAGAGTGGTCACCTGCACGTCGAGATATACGTCGCTCACCTCATCGGGGGTGTCGGGGGTCTGCGGGTCGGGGTCGTTCTCCGTGCGGCGCGGATGGCCGATGCGGCGTATCTTGTCGACAGAGATCTTGTAGACGTTGTTGCGCACCACGGCAAACTCCATCTGTCCCATCACGCCGGGGATGCCGTTGTCGTTGTGGCGGTTCCAGTAGTAATAGTAGCAGAAATAGCCTTTGTGGGGCTCGGTCTGGCCGGCGCCCATGTATTCGTCGGTGGCCCACTGGTAGATGGTGATTCCGGCGTCGACGGCTGCTTTCTTGAACTCCATGAACTGTGCGTAGCCCTGCTCGCCGGCCTCCTGGCCGCCGCCGGCATTCTGCCAGGCGGTGTAGTATTCGGCTACCGAATGGGCATAGCCTTTGTCTTTATTGGGGAGCAGCACGGCGTTGTGGAGCACGTCGCCGGGAGCCGTTGCCAGCGCGGCATCGCGCACGGCTGTGAACTTCACGTAGAGCACGTTGTCAAACATGTAGAGGATCGGGTGGTCCAGACGGGCGCCGGCCACGCCTTTGTCCACCTTGTTGCCATAGCCGTCGACGTAATAGTTCTCGTCGATAGCGTCAGCGAGATCCTTGGGTGTCTCGGCGGTCTTGCGGAGCATACCCTTGAACACTATGCCGGTGGAGAGGGCCACCTTCTGCTGGGTGATGCCGGGGATGGTGTTTTCGGTCACGTAGCGCCATATCTTGTATTCGCCCGTGGCGTCGTTCATGTTGGCGCCCTGACCGGCTACCTCGGAGGGAGTGGCACGATACCACTGGTCGCGGGCGGCAAGGTCGATCTTCCACTGGTCGGCAGTCTCGCCCGAGCCGAAGCAGAAGTTATAGTATTTCGAATACGGCTCCCCCTTTTCGCCGATGCCCGAAGTGCGTGTGGCGTCTGTGTTGTGTACACACTTGAGGTCGGCAGCCACGTCGACCACATAGTTGCCCGGCAGATCGCGGCCGCAGAGCATGAATCCGTCGCCCGATGCGTGGCCGTTGTTGCTGACGCGCTGCAGATAGTAGAACTGCTTGCTCATATTTACCAGATTCATGCGTATCAGCTCCACGTCGAGAGTGTTGCCACCCTTGCCGTAGATGCCCACATGATAGGTGAAATTGTTCATCGAGCCGTCCTTGAAGTCGAAGCGGGCCACGCTGCGCTGCAGATTGACAGGGCCGCCGGTCATGTTGACCGACGAGAAGGAGTTGTCAATCTTATCGCCCTCGGTATTGACCTTCGACATCTCGAAGGGCTTCTCCTCGTCGGTGAACGGGAGCCAGTCCTCAATGCTCTTGGGGATGTAGGCGGTGGCCACCGAAGCGTTGCTCATCGGCAGTCCGGAGGTGACCTGAAGCACGGCGGTGTTCTTGTTGTCGGCGTCGGTCAGATTGCCGTTGTCCGACGAACGCTCCGACACCTCGCAGCTCCAGTCGGTCCAGTCGGTGGAGCCCACACCCTCGTCGCCCATGGCCTTGAAGGCTTCGAGCAGGTCGAGGGGATAGTTGGCAAACACATACACCTTCACCTGATTGTCCATCAGTATGCCGTCGTCGCCGGCCTTCTGGGAGTAATATGTGTTGAGCTGCGATGCGGGAAGCGACGCGATGATGCTCGCGCTGACGCCGTCGGCATTGGGCGTGATCGAGCCGTTGCCAGAGGTCGAGGCTGTCTCCCCTCCGCCTATCGAGATGCCTCCCTGCGAGGCGGTGGTATAAGCGATGAAACCGTTGTCCTTGTCGGCGAAGACTACCAGGGCGCGGTGTATGCGGTTCTCTTCGGAGCGTCCTATTTCAGTGCCCCCTGTCGAGCCTCCACCTTCAGTGGTCTGGGAGCGTGAGCCTGCGTCAGCGGGCAGCTGCACGCCCATGCCGAACCATACGCCGGCGTCGGCCGGAAGTTCCTCCTGCCCGGCGCCGGAGCGCGGGGCGTCGTCGCTGCACGAGGCCACCATGGCTGCCGCGCACAGACCGATAAGTGTGTGGTATAATTTCATATTTGCTTGAGTTTTTTCTATGGTTGGTTTATGTAGACTTTATGATATATAAGGTGTTGCAGTATTACTCGGCCACCTCCTTGAGCTGCTCCAGAGCTGCCGGGGCGTCGGCCACCTTCATGCGGGCGGCGCGGCCGAAGTAGCGTTCGGCTGCCTCATAGTCGCCGTCGAGGGCATTGTAGACGCCGCGGGCATATGTGGCCTCAGGGCCTTCGCCCGCCTTGTCGAGATAGCGCTTGGCGCCGATCAGGTCGCCGCGCCCCATGGCCACGTTGGCGGCGTTGAGGTTGGCCACCTCGGAGTCGGGGAACATGCGCACTGCGGTCTCAAACAGCTCGTTGTAGGCCTCCGAGCCTGGCTCCAGACTGCGGGCGGCGAGGAAGAATTCCTGCAGAGAGAGGTTCTGCGGGCGCGTGCGGGCGAGCTCCAGTATCTCGTTGACGTCGCTGAACGCGCGCACACGGTATTCGATGCGGTAGTCGGAGTGGCGCAGGGCCGGATAGACGTTGGCCAGCAGGAAGCGGTAGGCCTCGGGGAAGTCGCGCTGCAGCTTCGAGTTCTTGGCGTCGGGCTCCATGTCGGTGTCGATCAGCGATATGATGGCATCCTTGTCGGCCATGTTGCTCCTGACCATATAGGCGCGCAGGCCGCCCCAGTCCTCGGGGTCGTAGGATGTCTTGATGAAGTCGGGAGCGAAGTGATAGAGCTGCTCCACGTAGGTCTTCAGAGCGGCCGTGCGGCCCTTGGCGAGGCGCACGTTGTTGTTCCACGGGCCCTCGGGCGACGCAAAGCCCTTGATCGAGAGGGCGGTGATCTCCACGTCCTTGTCGTTGATCACCGTGTCGATCGTGGCGCGTATCTTGGCGAGCTCGCCCTGGTTGCCGCGGTAATCGGGATAGATCACGGTCTTGTTGACCGGGAAGTCGATGAACGCCTGCCCTTTGAGCTCGCGGATCTTCACGGCCTCGGCGGTCGGGGCCACCCAGTTGAATGTCGGGACGAACTTTTTCGGCTCAAGAGCCAGACGGCCCAGGGGCACGATCTGCTGCCCGAGATCGTCGGAGCAGCACCCCTTGATGTCGTAGCGCACGTGCATCTCGGCCGTGGCCATCCATTTCTCATAAGGGAGCTGAGCCACCAGCGGCAGCGACTTCATCCCCTCGCGCGAGCGCACGAGAGCCACCCCCTCGCGCTTCTCCACGCCGTGGCGCAGAGCCTGATAGTAGCGGTTGCGGCCCGCTATGACGGTGGTGCCGAGCT
>CALHWU010000198.1 GCA_938039795.1 uncultured Muribaculaceae bacterium | reverse complement strand
CTGCCCCGATACAAAATTACATCATTCTCCCCACAATGCAAAATTTCCACTCGCCTCCCTCTGTACCAAAGTCAAGAGTTACATAAATAACTCGTAGATGTTCATTTCCGACAAGATTATGTGACTATTTGGCTATATCTATTATGAATTTAAGAACATCGCTCAGATCGAACACTCAACACATCGGTCGTTCGCAAATTTCAGAATCAATGCGCTGAATGCCATTGCTACATAGTGCTTATTACCGAAAAAACGGTTATATATATATTGCCTATAATCCAGATGACTCTATTCTGATTATTTATTTCGAATTCATATTTTTATTATCCATATTACTATTTTCCTCACTCATTTTTGACAATGAATTTGTTGACCAAATAGTGTGACCATTTTTATCATAACCCAAGAATTTGGCTATTATAAGTTCACCTTTTTCAAAGTCATTTTTCTCCTTGAAAAGATACTTTTTATGTATAATAAAAGAATTTCCTTGGATTTTAATAATAATTCCTATTGCCATGAAAGATTGTACTTTGGCTTCGTATTCAAAATCAACTGATAATTCTATTGTATGAGAAGCCTTCTTTTTCAAACTTTGTAACGAGAAGGTCTTCTTCTCACCACTATAATTTGTTACTGTAATATTGTCCTCAGTATCAAAATCTGATATTGATGTATATTTGCATGCTATGATTGTACGCAATTGATAATCAATTATACCGTATTTCTTCTGTATGACGGTATTTGTGGAAAAATAGGTATAAGGATTACCTCTGTAACCATACCCCGTATGACGTGTTCGCGTTTTTTGGAAAATTGTTCGAGAAACGACTATAAAGCCATATCCTATTGATTTGGCAGATTCGTAAATAGCTTCAGTCTTATCCTTAGATATGTTACTTATAGCAATTTTTGTTCCTTTCCATAAAACAAAAATACCATCATTGTCTAATAGCTCAATGTTTGAATAACCTACAGGGATAATGATATCTTCTGTTTCACTCAAAACAGAATAGTCTCCAAAAGAAGATCGCAAATATCCGCCATTAAACTTTAAAATGTTCGCAATTTCTCTCCCTTGATCATCCAACAGGCCTACAGTTTTGTTACGAATAGCTTGAATAGAGTCATCATCTTTACAACAAATATCAGAATACTTGAACTCTGTTAAAAAACCACTGTCTATATCGAATAATGCAAACTTTGAACTTCGATTTATAGCAAATAGTTTTTCTTTTAAGAATTTGATTGAAGTGTATTCTGCTGGAATGATATTTTCTCCATTATCATATCTCAAACCATATTTCCCCATTATGACAAAAATTGAAACTCCATAATTCGGGATGGATTCAGTGAAAGATTCTATATAATTACCATTTGAGTCAATATACCCCTCAACATTATTCTCAATTACAGCATAACGATCAGTTGTTTCATATGTGATGGAGGAAAATTTGTATTCTGTTATTTGATTCCCATGAATGGAATATAAAGCATATTTGCTATCCTTGCATACAATTAATACCGAATCTTCGGTACAATACTTCGGTTATTTTTTTAGCGGCTCCGAGGAGCCGAGTGTTTAATCCGTTAAAAATCTGATGTTTAGCATGAAAATTTAACACTAAAAATTTGGTCAAGTCGCTGATTTTCAGTAACTTTATAGTTATTCGACGACTCTAAAGTTATGCTGATTTTCGAACTACTTGACCAATATGAGGGCATCTGCCGGAGGGCTTTCTTCGGCTGCGCTACAAAGTTAAACAAAACTTTCAAAGCAAACATCATCGAGATACTGATTTTAATCATGTGCATCCCCAGAAAGATAAATTTTCTTCAACTCGGACGCTACGGACGACGTAAAGAGCAGCGTTACCGCCAGACTTTCCGAAAAGATTTCGGCTGGCTGTGCTTCAACATGAACCTCGCCGCCGATCGTTTTCAGTACGGAATGAAGCGTCTGGCCATTGCCATCGATCCGAGCTATGTGTCGAAGGCCGGAAAGAAGACCGACCATGTCGGTCGCTTTTGGTCAGGATGCGCCTCGGCTGTCAAACATGGACTTGAAATACTCGGTATCGCCTTGGTGGACGCCGATATCAGGGATGCAATGATACTCAGGGCGGTGCAGACGCAAAACGCGTCTGAGCTTAAAGCCATGGATATGACATTGAGCCAATGGTATCTGTCGGTGCTGAAGAAGCACAAGGACAATCTGCTTAAAATAACGCCGTTGCTTGTTGCCGATGCAGCCTTCTCGAATTTGCCGTTCCTTACAGGTCTGAAAGAGATAGGGTTCTCTCTGATAAGCCGTCTGCGCTCCAATGCGGTGCTTTACTATGTCTATGAAGGGCCACGCACCGGCAAGCGGGGACGGCCAAAGACTAAGGACGGGAAGATTGTTTTCGCAAATCCCAACAAGTCCCGAATGAAGCGCCTTGACATCGATGCCTCCGAAGGTGAGGCCTATGAACTTATAGCATGGTGCAAGTCGCTCAAACAGAAAATCCGGCTGGTGATACATTATCTGCCCAACGGCACCCACCGACTCTATTTCTCATCCGACACTACCGTTTGCGGAAAGGATGTCTATGACATATACCGCACGCGCTTCCAGATTGAGTTCTGTTTTCGCGACGGCCATCAGTTCACAGGTCTGCTCGATTGTCAGGCTCGCGATGAGAAGGCTCTCGATTTTGCCTATAATGCCTCGCTGGCCGCTGTCAACATTACAAAAGTGCTGAGAAAACAGACTCGGATACCCTTTTCTATCGGTCAAATTAAGTCTCTGATGGTCAACGCTCATTTCATAAAAAGATTTTTTGACCTGAGCGGTATTGACCCGAACAAGACTTTAAATGCTAAACTTGTCAAAGAACTCTTTGGCTTGGCGACTGATGCCGCTTAGCCTATATTCCATTTTTTAACGAACTATTGTCGGTAATGACTATATTAGAAATATGATCATCCAAAGAGAGAATGACACTTCCTTTAGAATCTTCCAATCCGTAATCTGCAAAACAATGCGTTATTACATAACTGTTTTCACATGTTGTTTTCTCTATTATTGGATATCCATTTAGATCTATTGAGCCTTCATAACCATTGACAAAAACTCTAAACATGTTTTCATTAGCTTCATTAATGGAATCATATTCTCGATCATTCAAATAATTCCCATCCGGCTTTGCTAATTTCCATTTCTTTTGTGCATTATTTCCTATCCCAGATTTCTGGAGCGCGATATAACCATTATCCAATAAAACGATCGTAGAATAAGAATCTGTAGAGAGTCGTTCTATATCTTTATATAAATGGTAAACACTATTAGTATTTGGATAGCTATACAACGATATTGAAACTTGTGCTATAAATAAGTTATCTACCAGATGAGTGATGTTAGAATAACTGTCTGTGACTTTATTCTTCTTTAAAGAAAATAATCTTACATTTGTTTCACCTCGCTTAGTTACAATAAAGTAATCATTGATGAGAAGTTCAATATTTTGGAACTCCTCACTGACAATTTCGGTGTCTGTTTTTCGAAAATAATAATTTTCAAATTTTTCGCAAAGTGAGTACTCTCCATAATTCCTGATTGTATTTTCCTGCATGTTACCTGCCACATCTATTACACCTTTTCGTCCTTGATAGATAGCTTTTGCAAAACCATCGACAAAATCACTTATTGAATTAAATATCGCAGAAACAGACTTACCAGTTTTGTCTATTATGGCATAATTTCCAGATGGATCACTTTCCCATTGATGCTTTATGGATACAACGAAATGACAATTGTCGACAACTTTTATATCATCGTAGATATAATTGCTAAAAGGACCGGAACAGTCACCTAAAGCCATAATTCCACCAATGTTTTCAAATTTAAAGATGTCATCTGCTAGCTTTTCTATATTTTTGCAGTTGTCGAAAAATAAACATTCCTCATCAATAAAAAAACCAGAATTACCTTCTGTATCCTTTATGATAGCAGTAGTATCGTTAATAAATTCCACATAAGAAAGACTATAATCGACAAGCTTTTGATTTTCTATAGACAGTATTGAATACAACTCTCCGGAATGTCTAATGTGATATTTCCCATTTTGTTGTTCTGTATAGGAAATTTCTCCCTTATCGTTTAATCGACATAGTTTAACATTATTATCGTAATAAGAAGGGGTATTATCTAGAACGGTCCATTTTCCCACATAGGAATCCAATGTTGAAACCATTATTCCTCCGGATTCCATACCTCTAATGTAGGTGTATTCCGCATCATGGAGCACATTTCCCCATATATCGCAAATGCCCCACAAATGATCCTTACGAAATGCAACACGTTCGGAGTTCAGACAAATCAATGCTTCATATTGAGGTTCAATAAATTCTCTCCCTTGATAATCTACGACACCATAACCGATTGAATCAGTCGTGTATTTTGCAATCAAATATTCAGATCCCGTAGGGATAAGCTTTGCATATCTGAATTCTGTTATAATATTACCTTGTAAATCAATGACTCCATACAATTCAGTATTATAATCTTCAGCAACGAAGAGTTGGTGTATGCCAAGGGGTTTTATGTTAGAATAGCTTCCTTGAACTGAAGAAAGACGATTTTTGGATAATAAATAAATCACACCATTAATCCATATTATACAATAATCCTTTTCTTCCACAAAAGTGAATAGTGTTGATTTTGAATGACCACTAAAATTTTTATGGCAGATAGGATGATTTCCGTAATAACTTTGTGAATAGGAGTAACTGTATGTATTAGTTTGAAGAATGAAATTTATTTTCCCATTCTCTTCTTCTTTGATGATAGTTTGCTCTTTATCATCAAATTCGTTTTTTAAAGTAAATTGCTCATCCCCAAGCCAAAGATCAATTTGCTTATATTTAGCCATTATGATACCATGTTGATGGTTTATCACATCAATATTTCTATACGCTACAGGAACGATTTCCTTCCCATCTTTTCTCACCAATCCTATTTTCCTGTTGAATCCCACTTGTGCGTAACCATTTTCACCAATGACTTCTGCACTAGTGTATTTTGCAGGAATAAATATTGTCCCTTCATATTGGTAGCCATATTTGGTTCCACTACGAAAACGTTCTACACATTTATCTGTTTTCAACAACTCCAATTGTAAGTTGGCTCGCTCCTTGTCTCTTCTTTGTTCAAGTTCTTCTTCATGCTTTTGGCGTTCCATTAACGCCTTCAAAAGATCTTCGCGAGAATGTTCAAGTTGCTTTCTACGTTCAATATATTGTGGATATTTTTCCAAATATACTTTATCAGCATCAAAAATAAACGGTTTATGATACTCTTCATCATATTGGAACATTTCTAATGTAACATATTTGTCCTGGCTCCAAACTCCGTTCTCATCAAGCCAACGACATTTAAGGACAAGCTCGCCTTTTTCTTTCGATTTCTCTTCTGCATCAGCATCAAAAATGAACACATTACGTTTATTTGCATAATAAATGTCCTTGCACATGAGATTGTACAAGTTAACGTACTCTTCGTTATCTTCGAAATTAAAAATCCAAATTATGTTGTAATCATTTAATCTGTAAAATATATCCCTATCCACAATGACGCTAACAAACGTTGTAGATAGTTGGAGTTCAAAGACATATTTACGACCATTGTATTCTGCGTAAACATCAGGTCTTCTCCATTTTAGATATGGGATATCGCTATTTATCCTTTTTTCACATTCTACGTTTTCAACACCCATTGCTCTGCTCTTATCTCCTTGCAAAGCCGAGGCAATTACAGACTTTAATCGCTTATGTCTTTCACTTTCCTGAACCAAAGAGTACTTTAGCCCCTCAATTTCTTCTTTTGTTCTATTCGTGCAAGTTTTATATGTGCAAGCATCGGAATCTTTAAAATGACTAAAGAAACATACTCTGCCTCTGACTAATTTATGTCCACTGATTTTTACCGGTTGTTTACATTCTGGACAGATGAATCGTGCACGTCCCATGAAATATTCCTCTTGTAAATTGCGACGCCATAAAATTAATTCATTTTCGTTCTGACTAAAAAAATCTCTAGCATTAATGATTTTTTCCTCTTTAATATCATATACTTCAGGAATAGACAATTTACCGGCAGGAAGTAAACCATAATCATATACGAATGGGAGAGATTCGTCTTTTAAGACGTCGTCTTCATCTTCTGAGTCATCTGGAATATCGAAGAGACTTGCATGATTCTCTTCACCGCCTTCTGTTACCTTTGCGGAGTTATCAGTATTATTCCCTTCAGAGACATTATCCTTGCCATTTAACAGCCTTTCCTCCTCTTTTGAAGTGTCCTCCTTGAGCTTATTGTATAAGATATTTACTTCAGCAAGTTTTTGAGCGGCGGATTTTTTTTCAGCCGTTACTTTTTCTAATTCCTTATTTAGTCTTCCTATTTCTGTGACATTCTTTAGGTTAACAATCTCGCTATCCTTGAGGCATTTGTTTAATCCCTCATTTTTTTGAGCTAGTATAGACGATTCATCTTTTAACTTGATTATTTTTTCTGTAAGTTGTTTTTTTTCATCTAATAGCGTTAATATTTTATTATCTCTTCTAGTAATCCTTGCCTTTAAGGATTTATTCTCTCTCGATAAAGCCATCTGTGTCTTCAGCAGAGTGTCATTTTGAGACTCTAAATTTGTTATTTTTCTTTCTGACTCAGATAATTTAATCGCAAATCCCCTTTGTTTATTTTCTGCAAGGGAAACTTTTTCCTGTTCACGAGTAAAATCCGCCCTTAGAGTTTTGATTTCTTTCTTCAAACTAGTAATTTCATCCTCTTTTATGGTATAATGATCTTTAAGTTTCCTAAGATTGCTCTCTAGTTCTGCAATTCTACGATATAAGGAATCTATATCTACTCCGTTAATAATCTGCTTTATTGTAGATCGAATATTCATGATACAATGATTTACGTTGAGTTTGAATGAATCCAATAAAAATCACCTATTTAGTCACAAAGTGTTATTTAATAATAACAAAACACAGTTTAATATAAAAAAGTGATGAAGGATTCATTATATAGTCTCAAATAATGGTTATGATTTACTTATTCCAATATGATTTCTTACCAGTTATAAGTCCACGATGATTAATATTAAGCATATTTGAAAATCTAATAAGCATTCCCAATGACGGCTATGAATTGTTCGCGCACCAGCGAAAAACTATTGTATAGTTTTTACACAACTGCTCAGCCAACCATTTCCATTTGCGGTTATTGTCAGCAAAAACTATTTTGAGACGATTTATATGTTCAAATTCTACCTCTGTTATTTCCGTAGACATGGAATGATTTATTGGCTTTATTCGCAAAATTAGAGAGAACATTTGAAATAAACAAGAGCTTGAGTACTAAAAAAGAAACTCCGACTTCCGACGCTGTTTTCCCAAAGTCTGTTCAACGAACAATCATAAATTCAGATTGAATTTATTCTATTGCAAAGAGATCGTAGGTTATATATTTTTAAGAGACAGAGTTGGAGGAGGAAAGCAATGTGTGTTTGCTGTATATAGCACAAGATGGTGTTTATAATTTTCACAAGCTATGGATGAGGTTTGCTAATATGCCATCAATAGAGGATATTGAGTTGGAGCTGAAATAAATTCGTGCTTTGACAAGACGCTTTCTAAATAACCAGGGGATCAGATGCGGAGGTAGAGGCGGTCGCGCTGCATCCAGGCGAGGATGAGGAAGAGCACGGCGAAGTTGCCGGCTGATTCCGGCAATGTTGTTAAACAGTGGCCGCACCGCGGAAGCCTATGGTGGGAACTTCCGTGATGCGGCCAGATGTTGATTACGTCTCGGGATTTTCAGCGGTCTGATTTCGTTGTTGTATTATTCTTGAAACTCGTGATATTCTTCCCATATGACGGATGCGAGGTACTTGTCGCTTCGGCATTGTAAATCGGCAACGCCCTCTTCTATCAGTTCCGATGTGTCGGATTGATAGTAAATATCAGTTGCCTCCTGTAACGACACCCCGTAGAGTTCGCACAAGCTTTTTATTATGTTAGCGCTTTTGCCGGCCTGAAATGCCAGTTTGCTTTCGTCAGTCATAATTGTCGGCTTTCTATATGTTTCAAACAGTTGTCCAGCATCTTTTGAGAGCGGATGCAATACTGGATATTGGGTCGCTCATACTTAAGCAGCCCTAACGTTTCGTTCTCCGATAATTCTCCTTCGAAAAATCGGTCAAGCGTCTGGATTACCTTATCGTTTGCTATGCCACCAATGACGAGGTCAAAATCAGTGGTATCCTTTCCGGCACGGCAGTTGGCGACGAAATCTAGCCAGTCCCTATCGTAACAGTCGAATTTCAGGATTTTCCATTCCAAAGAGTCGAAATCAAATTCGTATGCATTGACCCAAGCTTCCCGCTGACGTCGGATAAAGCGTTGTGCGTATCTTACAGCTTGGTCGCGGATCGAAGTGAGATAAAAGCCTTTGCCGAAATCAAGAAAGTCTCTGGAATGAATCACATCGGGCCTTACCACGGATATATTGGATGAATGATAGAGTCTCATTGCGGCAACACTCCTTTCTCCCTCATGTAATCTGTGAGATCCTCAACGAGATAGCGGGAACTGAAGGTGTGAAGCACGTCGTATGACGGCACTATGTAATCATAGAGAATCCCCGACTGTTTCAGCCGTCGGTAAACCTCACGCTGGCTCATCTTAAGCGTCTGCGCTAATTTGCTGATGCAATATGTAACGAATTCGAGAGTCTTGACATCCATAATGAGGGGGATTGTATTCCAATGATGAGGCTGATCAGGCTGCTAACGATGTTGCTGCCCCGATACAAAATTACATCATTCTCCCCACAATGCAAAATTTCCACTCGCCCCTGCCCTCGACACCATTATTTTATATAAGATTTTCATCGCGGGATTTCAGCTTACAAAGTCTCTTCCTGACGGAATCAAGCTGCTCGGCCTGGGATCAGATGCGGAGGTAGAGGCGGTCGCGGTGCATCCAGGCGAGGATGAGGAAGAGCACGGCGAAGTTGCCGGCGGTGAGCAGGGTGTCATACCAGGGACCGATGTGGGGCTGCAGGCCGAAGGTGAGAGAGTGGACGATCGAGCGGAAGTTGATCGTTTCGCCGAGCATGTAGGCCGTGATTGAGTTCATGCCGTAGATTTTCAGCCACTCGGCATGAAAGCGTGTGCCGCGGCAGTCGATGACGTAGTAGAAGGCTCCCATCAGCAGGTAGCACCATCCGCCCGACCAGAGCACCATGCTGCCGGTCCAGATCCGTTTCACGATCGGGGTCTCGAAGCTCCAGAGCCATCCGGCCAAGAGCAGCGCGGTGCCTACGGCTACGAGCCTCAGCGCTTTGCGCGGGCGCGGTGTGTCAGCCGCATTCATGATCTCTCCGGCGAGCATGCCGAGCATCACCGTCACCCCGAAGCCGAGTGAGCTCCATATCCATGTGTAGGAACTGTCGCCCCGGTCGCCGCCCATCACGGCTTCCTCTATCAGATAAGGGAGATTGCCCTGCGGCGAGAAGTCGCCGTGGATGCTCATCGGTATGGCCATCAGAGCGAGAAGTCCCGCAGCGACGGCCGCATGATAGCGCCGGGGCACGGTGAGCATCGTGGCGCCGGCAATGAGATAGCCTGCGGCAATGGCCTGCAGAGTGTTGGTGTAGAGATGGAATCGGCCAGGATCGAGGCCGAGCAGGTTGCCCTGCACGATCATGCCGAGCAGCCAGAGCACGACAACACGCCGGCCTATCCTGCGCCACGCATCGGCTTTCGAGGCGCCGGGCTTGAGATAGCGCGACATGGCGAACGGGATCGCCGCGCCGGTCATGAACAGGAAGAGCGGCATGACTAGATCCCAGGCCGTAAACCCCTCCCACACGGCGTGGTCGAGCTGTCGGAGCAGCGGGTCGAGCCACGACGCTCCGGCCGCTCTGCCGGCGGCGACAAGCACAGGCTGCAGCCCTACGAGCATGAAGAGGTCGAGCCCGCGGAGCATGTCGAGCGATTCGAGCCGCCCGTTGCCGGCGGCGGTAGTGATGATCGGTTGAGCCATATGCCTGGTGTGATGATATGTTGATGTCGCTTTTTGCAAAGTTAAGGAATAATGGCTAATTTCGCAATATAGTGAAAATAGCTATGGAATACGATTATCTGGCCGATGAAGACGGCATGGAAATGATGGCCGGGGAGCCCGAGGCTGCGGCGATCGTCAACCGCGAACTGGAGCTCGCGCGCCGCATTGTGGAGCAGACCGGCGCCAACCTCTTTCTGACCGGAAAGGCGGGCACCGGCAAGACCACCTTTCTGCGCCGCCTGCGGGAGACCTCGCGCAAGCGCATGGTGGTGCTGGCGCCCACCGGCGTGGCGGCCATCAATGCCGACGGACAGACGATCCACTCCTTTTTCCATTTTCCGCTGACCTGCTATATCCCGGGGCGCGGATTCGTCGGCGAGGAGGGATATTTCAAGCCGTCGCGCGCCACGCGCCGCATCCTGCCGGGGATGGAACTGCTCGTAATCGACGAGATCAGCATGGTGCGCCCCGATCTGATGGACGCCATAGATATGGCTCTGCGCCGTTATCGCGACCCGACGCGCCCCTTCGGCGGAGTGCAGCTGCTGCTGATCGGCGATCTGCGGCAGCTGTCGCCCGTGGTGCGCGACGCCGACCGCGAACTGCTCCGGCCGCACTATCCGTCGCCCTATTTTTTCGACAGCCATGCCCTGCGCGAGTCCGGAATGCTCACCATAGAGCTGCAGACGGTGTTCCGCCAGATCGACCGCGGATTTGTCGGACTGCTTAACGCCGTACGCGACGGAGCTGTCGACGATGGGGTGCTCCGCCGGCTCAACGCCCGCTATCGTCCCGGATTCAATCCTCCCGACGCGGAGGGCTACATACGGCTGACAACCCACAACGCCCGCGCGGCAGCCATCAACCGGAGCAAACTCGATGCCATCCGGCTCCCGTCGCGCATATACCGCGCACGGGTCGAGGGGAAGTTCCCCGAGTCGTCCTATCCTGCCGACGCCGAGATAGAGCTGAAGGTCGGCGCCCGGGTGATGTTCATACGCAACGACGGACCGGAACGCCGCTTTTTCAACGGCATGATAGCCACCGTCACGTCGCTCTCCGGCGGTGCGGTGACGGTCAGTCCGCTCGGATCGGGCGAGGAGATATGCGTGGAGCCGGCCGAATGGGTCAACAGCCGCTACGATGTCGACGAATCCACGCAGAAGATCACACAGAAAGAGGAGGGGCGCTTCGTGCAGCTCCCGCTGCGCCTGGCCTGGGCCATCACGATCCACAAGAGCCAGGGGCTGACATTTGACCGCGCCATTATCGACGCGGCCTCGTCGTTCGCTCCCGGACAGGCCTACGTGGCGCTCAGCCGGTGCCGCTCGCTCGAAGGGATGGTGCTCGACACCCCGCTCGCCGCAAAGTCGGTCATCACCGATCCGAGCGTCACAGGGTTCATCACCGCCGCCGTCGCTTCAAGTCCCGACGAGGCGGCCGCATCGCGTCTGGCCGACGAGTTCTACATGCGCAATCTTGTCGACGTGTTTGATTTCAGCCGCATCAGGCGGGAGTTCGACGCCCTGTCGCGGGCCGTGCAGGAGTTTGTCGCGCCGCTGCGCCCGCAGCTTTTCGAGGAATATACCGGGGCGGCAAGGACCATGACCGACGAGATAGAGGCCGTAGGCGAGCGCTTCGGACGTATCTACGCGTCATTTCCCGGCGGGGCGCCGGCGCTTAAGGGCTCGGAGGAGTTGCGGCAGAAGATCCGCAGCGGCTGCGCCTACTTCACCGAGAGGCTTGCCCCGCTGCTGCGACTCGTGCAGGCCACTCCGACCGATATCGGCAACAAGGCTTACCGGCGCCGTGTCGAGGCAGCCCGAGATGCGGCCTGGGAGTTGATGCTGACCAAATACAGGACGCTGACAGAGCTGTCGCATGGCGACTTCAGCGTCGAAGGCTATCTCGACATCAAGGCCCGGGTGGCTCTGAGCGGAAACGAGCCGGAAGAGCAGCAACGCCGCACGGCCGGACTGGGAGGCGCCGGAAAAAGCCCGGCGCGCGAAAAGAAAGCAGCCATGCCCAAGCCTTCGAAAGAGAAGAAACCGCGTGGATATTCCACTTTCGAGTCGCTCAGGATGTTTGAGGATGGCTCCTCGCCCGAGGATATAGCCGCGTTGCGCGGTCTGTCGCTGTCGACCGTCGTGGGCCATCTCTCCGAATGCGTCAGGCTCGGGCGTCTCGCCGAAGAGCGCATACTGCCGCAGGAGCATCGCGACGTCATAAAAAGATTGCTGGAGTCGATTCCGGGGAAATATGCCGATGCTCTGCAGGAAGCGGAGAGGCGTTGCGGCCGGGTATCAGTCATGGCCTACCGCAGGCTTTACGGCAGCAGATAATGATTATGGCACGCTGACTGCGAGGCAAGCTTGGATACGCGCAGTTCAGTCTGGTTCATCCGTCATGTCGGGGTCGTCGTCGAGCTCCATCGAATCCCACAGATCCGAACGCATTCCTGTGCCGAACAGCGGCATGCTGTCGGTGACAGAGGGTTCGAGCGCTGTGTTTTTGCTCTTTTTGCGGGGAGGGGCGATGGTGGGCTCTCCTATCGTCACGTTTTCATTTCCGTAGGCCGACCTCAGTGCTTTCCATACAAATTCGCCGGCAGTGACATCCTTGGGAGTGGAGGGTATCCTGTAGCAGGCGCAAAGCTCGCTGACAGCGCGGGTGAAAGCCACGTAGATCACGTTGGTCTCGTCAGTGGCCATTTCCCCGGCTCTGCGGCGGTAGCGTTCGCCCATCGGAGTGGCAAGCATCTCCACGCATGGCCTCAGGCGGACGTAGGGCGGTATGTCGGCGGCGTCGCAGCCGGCAAGCGTCAGTCCGCGGGTCGAAAACCATTCCTCGCTTTTGAGCGATATTGCGTCCCAGTCGATCAGAGGCACGTGGACGCACGCCCACTGCAGTCCCTTGGATTTATGGATAGTCATGAGGTTGACCGACATCGGGTCGGGTGGCGTCTGCACATACTGGCGCTTTCCGTTGATATCCCACCACCGCAGGAAGCTTCGCGAATCCGGCGGATTGGCGGCGGAGTACTCATTCACCACGTCGACAAACGCCGAAATGGCTGCGTTCTGCGCCTGCGCCATGTCGGCCGGAATGCGCTCGCGTATCAGGAGGTTGACCTGTGTGACAAGATCCCAGGCATTGTCACCCCCCTTTTCTGTCTGCTCGCCCCGGCGCTCCACGGCCTCCTCAAGGGCTTCCTGATCGCTCAGGCCGCGCCCTTTGGCCTCGTCGAAACGCGATGTCAGGAGCGTCACCTCGCGGAGGCTGCGTCGCTGCTCCCTGACGTCGTCGGCCGTAGTAGCCTGCAGCCGCAGCGCGCTGACAATCATCTTCACGGCCGGCGATTCCTGCAGGCGCAGCGATTCGTCGCTTGTGATGCCGAAACGGGGGTCGCCGGGTGATTCCTGCTGCCGTGCCGAGAGATATTCGGCCACAGCTGTCGCATCCTTGCCGTCGCGCACGAGTATCGCGATATCCGACGGAAGATATCCCGAACGCAGCTGCCGCATGATGTTGTCGTAGAGTCTGGGCAATGCCTCGTCGGCCATTGCCGACCCCTGCTGCGGAGTGATGCGCGCCACGTCGACATAGCCGGGAGCCGACTGGTTTTTCGCCGCCACGAGCTGCCTGACGTTGCCATACACTCCTTCACCTGCCCTCGCAGGCCCCATTGCTTCGAAAAGCCGGTTGTTGAACTCCACCACCGTGCCCGACGAGCGCCAGTTGGTGTTGGATCCGGGAGCGCTTCCCTTCTCCTCTATGTCAAGACGGGCGAAATCCCGGGCTACCTGGGCGCCGAGCAGTGTGGGGTCGGAATTGCGGAAACGGTAAATGCACTGCTTTTCGTCGCCGATTATCAGAGAGTCATGACCGGGAGCGATTCCTTGCTCCACAAGCGGCCGAAGGATGTCCCACTGCATGCGCGACGTGTCCTGAAACTCGTCGATGAGGAAATGGTTGAGCCATATCCCCATGCGTTCATAGACGAAGGGGGTGTCGTTGTCGCCTATGATTTTTCTGAGGAGGGTTTTCGTGTCGTCGAGCAGCAGGGCGTTGTTTTCCTGCCTTACCTCGTCGATATGGCGCATTGCATGGCGCATCAGTGACAGCGACAGCGTTGAGTCGATCATCTGACGGAATATCTTGCCTCGGGTGCGCGCCGCCAGTATGGCTTCGGATGCGGCAAGCACGGCTGCGCTCACTTCACCGGGCAGCGACCGACCTTTGTTGAGTACTGATTCCACTCCCTCGGCGGCGGGTTTCACGGTGGTGGTGCCGCTGTCGGCCGACGGATCGGCGACGACTTTTTCAAGTCCCTTGATGAAATGGTTGGCTCTGAATACGCCGCTGCCGAGGCCATGACGCTCTATCATGCCGAGACACTGCGAGGCCTTTTGGCGTGCGTCTTCGGCCAATGCGGTGATTTCGTCTGACAGGGCCTTGGCGAAGCGGTTGAGCCGTGTCGGATCTTTCAGGTATTCCATCGTAAGATCGTGGACTGTGGCCGCGTCGCCATCGTGGCGTGTGGAGAATTCCTCGTCGTTCATGCAGGATATCTCCTTCACCAGAGTCTGGTAGGCTTTGCCGGAGCGGTTGAGGAGGTCGGCGCTCTTCCCTTCGTGCATCTTGTTGAGCAGATGGCGGGTGATCTGTGCCAATATCAGGCGTGTATGGGGAGTGTCGTTCTCTTCGAGCGACTTGAAGAGCCGCGCCACTCCCTCGCTGACGCTCGGCACGGCTTCGAGCGTCAGCTCGTAGTTACCGGTCAGCTCCGCCTCGCGGGCGAAAGTGCGCAGTATGGTCTGAAAAAAGGAGTCGATCGTCGATACCTGAAACTGGCTGTAGTCAAACAATATGCCGGAGAGCGCCTCTCTGGCTGCAGCGGATATCTGTTCAGCCGTGGCCCCGTAGAAATCCTGCAGGCTCTTCATGTAGCCGGACTCCGTCTCCCATCCCGGTTCGCACCCTCCCAGGAGAGCCAGCTCATGGATGATGCGGCGTTTCATCTCGCCCGTGGCCTTGTTGGTGAAGGTGATGGCGAGTATGTTGCGGTGGGCGTGGCGGTCGCCGGTATTGAGCCTGTAGCGGCCCTCGGAGTCGGGATGTCCGAGCAGCAGTCTGATGTATTCGTAGGCGAGAGTGTATGTCTTGCCCGATCCCGCCGAGGCCCGGTATATCGTAAGCATCTGTCGGTGATTTGATTGCAGCTGAGGATTACCCTTTCACCCTGTAACCCATTGCGGTGAGGACGGAGCGGAGCTGTTCGCGCCGGTCGCCCTGTATGAGTATTTCTCCTCCTCTTGCCGATCCGCCGGTAGCAAGCTTCTTTTTGAGCTGTGAGGCAATTTCAAGAAGCTCGCTTTCGGAGCAGTCAAATCCGCTCACGATAGTGGCTGGCTTCCCTTTGCGCTGCTTGCGCTCATAGGTGAGAGTCAGCTGTCGGTTGCCGGGCTTCACGGGCACGGTCGGCCCGGCGTCGGTTGCGGGCGCTTCGTCCGGCGCTTCGTCGGCTCCTGGCAGCGAGGCTCTGAGCGCAGCCAGACTGTCGGTCCAGTCACTGTTCATGGCTGTCGTCATTGAGTGCATTGAAAGGTATGGTGTCGGGTTCGGAATCCGACGGGGGTGTGTCCATACTCCCTACTATAGTGGCAAGCATGTGCACCCGGGCTGTATGTTCAGGGCCGAGCTGCGAATAGTAGAGGCGTGCCGAATCGGGCGACGTCTCAAAGGCTTTACGGTAGCACTCCGCGGCTACGCCTATGTTGTCGCTCTGGTTGGTGCTGTCGGCCATCTGCATGTAGATCAGCGACAGGCGGCAGAGCTGCCGTGTGGTGAGTGATTCCATGTGACGGTCGGAGAGGCGGCTCGCTATGCTTGTGGCCGCTGTCATGTCGCCCTCCGCCACAGCCATTTCGGCTTCACGAAGTTGATCGTCGAAGCGCGAGGCGTCGCTGCCTGAACAGGCTGTGACAATGGCAAGCGCAAGCATGACTGTCAGGCGTGAGATTGCTGAGGTGTATCTTGGCATACGTCGTATTATAATGTCAGTTTGAGTCCCTTGACGAATTTTTCGAGCATCGGACGCTCTTTCATGATCGTGATCATCAGTTCGCGGTCATTCAGCACGTGGCGCGACGGCGCCCGGTCGGTCACCTTCAGCTGCAGCGCCACGTAATCGTTTTCAAGCCGGTCGCGCAGCCATTGCAGCAGATCGCTGAATTCCTCTCTGAAAGTGGCCATCTGTATCTCTGAGTCGAGATCCACTCCCACGTTGTTCTCGTCGATGCGCACCGGGCGCGATGTGCGCATTGAGTTGACGAGGATTCTTTTACGCGGGAACGCTTCGATGAATCCGTCCCATGCGCGGTCGAGATCGGCCTGTGAGTAAGGGTTGCGGCGTCCTGCGGCCGCGCCCTGTCCCGGCTGCTGGCTGCCCGCGTCGGCCTGAGCCGTCGGCGCAGGCTGCCGGTTGATATTTACCGTCGGCATTTTCAGTGTCGACCTCATGCCCGGCGGAGGTGGTACGGCAGTCGCCGCAGGCGTGGCTGTCGGACGTGGTGCCGATACGGCCTCTGCGGGTCTGGAAGCTGCCGGCGCGGTCTGCGATGTTCGCTGCGGCTGCGTCGGGGCAGTGGAGGTGGTGGTGGCCGGTCTCTGCGCCGGTTGCTGCGGCTGCGGAGCCGCGGTGAGTATGGCTTTTGTTGCGGCAGCGTCGATTTTTCTCAGCCGCCCCTCTCCGTCGCTGCCTTTGTTAGGGGAGGGGCTGAGTGATTGGCATATCTTGGCGAGCGTCAGCTCTACGAGAAACTGCTTGTTGGAGGCCGTGCGGTAGTTGAGGTCGGCGTCGTTGCAGAGGCTCATGGCGCGGTAGAGGAATCCCGGCGTGCACCGGGCGCCGATGTCGGCCATCTGCCTGCGGGCCTCCTCTCCCGCTTCTACGAGACCCACCGTCGACTGGTCGCGCGCCATCATCAGGTCGCGCAGATAGGCGGCAAGGCCGTTGATGAAAAAGAGTGAGTCGAATCCGGCGTCGCGTATCTCGCGGTAGATCACCCATGTCAGCAGCACGTCGCCTGTCAGGAAAGCCTCGGTCAGACGCGTGTAGTATTTGTAGTCGAGCACATTGAGGCTCGCTATCGTGTGCTCGTAGGTCACCTTGCCCTGCGAAGAGGCGGCCACTTGGTCGAATACCGACAGGGCGTCGCGCATGCCGCCGTCGGCCTTGGTGGCTATGACGTTGAGCGCGGCTTCCTCGGCCTCAACACCCTCCTGCGAGGCCACATACTGCAGCTGCTTGATGATGTCGGGGATTGAGATTCGGTGGAAGTCGTAGATCTGGCAGCGGGAGAGTATCGTAGGGATGATCTTCTGCTTCTCTGTGGTGGCGAGTACGAACACCACGTAGCTCGGCGGCTCCTCCAGAGTCTTCAGAAACGCGTTGAAGGCCTGCGTGGAGAGCATGTGCACCTCGTCGACGATAAACACCTTGTAGCGTCCCTGCACCGGCGGGACACGCACCTGCTCGGTGAGCGCGCGCATGGCGTCGACGCCGTTGTTGGATGCGGCGTCGAGCTCTATGATGTTGAGCGACGTGCCGGCGTTGAAGGCCTTGCACGAGTCGCACTCGTTGCAGGGGTTGCCGTCGGCGGTCAGATGCTCGCAGTTGATGGTCTTGGCAAAAATGCGGGCGCACGTGGTCTTGCCCACTCCGCGGGTGCCGCAGAACAGGTAGGAGCTTGCGATGCGTCCCGACACGACGGCGTTTTTCAGCGTCGATGTCAGCGCCGACTGTCCTACCACGGATTCAAACGTCGTCGGGCGGTATTTGCGTGCCGATACAAGATACGGGGTCATATATTAGTCTCGGAGATGGATTTTTGTGCTGTATGACTGTGTGGTTTCCCACTACAAATTTATGCAACATTTCGGCCCTTTGCAAATTTTCGCCAAGTTTTTCCGCCCCATCCTTGCCGTCCCCGGATACTCCCGGGAATCAACAGACTTTGAAGCGATCCGACTGCAAAGATCATCTACCGGTGGGATGTGTGCTTTTAAGGCCATATCATTCAAAGTCCGGAATTGAGTGACCAATCCTGCTACAGAATCGGTGTACTCATTACCCTTCTTTATCTGATTGTCGATTTGATGTTTGACTATTCTTCCAGTTCTTTGCGGCTTCTGTCAGGCGGTATTTCTGTCTGGGATGTTTGGGGATAGCAGGGTAGAGCCGTTCTATTGCTCCATCTTCCAACGCAGGATTGAGATAAAATTTACGAAAATGCCTGATATTCTTTAGACCACACAATTCTGCAAGTTCCAACGCTGTCATAAATTCGTCAGTGCCTTTCTCGATCAAGGTCTGAACTGGTATGGTACTGGTATGGTACTGGTATGGTACTGGTATGGTACTGGTTGCTTTTGGGTTGGCAACTGGCTCCCGGCTCGGGTCGTGCTTGGGTCGTTTGAAGGTTACGATTACGAAACCACCGTCCCAACGCCATGTGGGTTCATCTACGCCTTGGTCTCGGCAGGCATCCATTATACGTTTGGCTCCGGAACCCCAGCTTTCCAGATAGGTTGATTTGTAAAGAGCTTCGGCAATCTTCAGATTATATGGGTATGACTCGTGCGGCTTTTTAATGGACTCCGGTGATATTTGAGGAGGGAATATGCCGGGATTGGCAATCTCTATGCGGTCATCGTAAATTGCGATACTTCCGGTCAGATTATGTTTTTCCCATTGACGATGGCAAAGACTGTTGATCAATGCTTCGCGTAAAGCGTGATACGGCACTTCAAGGCGTTCCTCGCGCTGAAGGCTGTGGTTTGTAATCTTTCCGCTGAGATTGAGGTGCTTGAAGAAAAAAGCCATGCCAGCGTCAAGCAGGTCAAAGAAATTGCCTTCGGCGCGTTGATTGTCAATAAATTCATTCTTATCGTTACCCAAGAACCGGGCCATCCGAAGCCGGAACTGCGGATACTCTTCGATATTATTAGAGAAAAGCATCACCGCTCCATTGGTCGGATTGCCGTTTTTCAGCAGATTCCATTTCGCCAACGTGTCGTCTATTGGCGCACTCATGGCACTTGCCGGGATTCGGCCGCCCTCTACGCCAAGCCTGATGCACCCTCTGATATGCTTCTCGTTCAGGTCGGAAAACGTAACGCCATCTGCCATCTGACGCTCCCACGCATACATCTGAGGCTGATGCGCCCGGATTCGTTCATCATACATCTCGTGCGGCATTACCTTCGTTATGCTTTCGACTTTATAATATGGGCACCCGTGGTAGGTATGCGGTCGCTCACCCCATACCCATCCCTCAAAGTGCATGGCAATCACTTTATTCCCCGGACGATCCGGCACATCAACATAATGAATCTTCATATCGACAGCGGGCTCCAATCCGGTGATAGCTTTGGCTATCTCCTGCTGTGTTGAGTCAGTTACTTCCTGCCCTAATATTTTAAGCGATTTAGGCGCAATGCCGAAAATCAGCCAACCTCCATCGGTGTTGAGAAACGCACACGCCGAGTGCATACCGTCTTTCAGTTCGCCGGTTGTCTTCTTCAGCTCCAGAGTCCGCGACTCATCCGCCGTAATCAATGCCTTTATATCGTCAATGGTAATTTCCATAATTCAGCCAAATAATCAGCGCAGGTTCAACTGTCAAGTGCAAAATTAGCGATTTGTTTGAAGAATTCTGTTTTAGGTATTGAAAAGTTGATCTCATGTTGTCCCCCGGAAGATTATAAAGATTTACGCACCGGTGAACAAGGAGCGAGGTTTTGTTGTTGTATGACAAGACAAATTATGTAAATTTGCAGAGAATGCCGTGGGGACTGGCGATAGGCAATACAGGCGCCCTGACCGACGGCATGATTCAGACATCATCACCTAAAATTTCAAAGATATGCGTTTCACTCGTATGCTTCTGCCCGGTATAGCGATATTGGCCATCGCGGGAGCGGCAAGCACCATGGCCAGAACGGCTGACGAAAATCCCGAGGGCTGGAAGCTCGTATGGTCGGAGGAGTTCAATTACGACGGGCAGGCCGACACTGCATTATGGTCGCGCATCCCCAAGGGGAGGCCCGACTGGCAGGCCCACATGTCGGCCGACGACCGGCTGTATGAGATGCGCGACGGCAATGCGGTGCTGAAAGGTATCGCCGACAGCGCCGGAACGGCCGGACCGGTGGAGTATCTCACCGGCGGTATATGGACCAAGGGCAAAAAGTCGTTTATGGGCGGACGCCTGGAAATACGCGCCAAGCTTGAGGGCGCCCGCGGCGCGTGGCCCGCAATATGGCTGTTGCCCGATACGTCCGCAGCTTCGGTAGAGGTCTACGGAACGAGCGAGTGGCCTTACGGCGGCGAGATCGACATAATGGAACGCCTCAACTCCGACTCCATCGCCTATCAGACCGTCCATTCCGACTACACTTACAATAAGGGCCAGACTGGCAATCCGGTAAGTTCATGCACCGGACGCATCAATCCCGACGACTATAATGTGTATGCCGTGGAGATGTATCCCGACAGCGTGAGGTTCTTCATCAACGACGTGCCCGTCAACACCTATCCCCGCATCGAGAGCGCCGACCGTGCCAGTCAGTTCCCATTCTATCGCCCGATGTATCTGCTGATCGACATGCAGCTCGGCGGTCAGTGGGTGGGACGCGTGTTCCCGGAGGATCTTCCGGTGGAGATGCTCGTCGACTGGGTGCGATACTATCAGAAACAGTAATTTACGATTGTGGCAGCCTCACTCGGTCTCCTCGGCGAGACCGGTGTAGTCCTGATACAGGAAATCGTTGTACGGAAAGCGGGTCAGGTGTATAGCCTTGGCCCGCTCGTATATTTTACGCTTGAGCTCGTCGATGTTGATGCCTTTGCGGGCCGAGATGAACACGGCGTCCTCCCCCGTACGGCTCATCCATGTCTGTTTCAGGTCGTCGAGTGACAGGTTCTCGCGGGTGGCAGGCGTAAGGTCGTCGGCATCCTTGGGCTTGTAGGTGAAGGCATCGATCTTGTTGAATACCATGATCATCGGCTTGTCGGCCGAGCCGCACACCTCGGCGAGAGTGCGGTTGACCACCTCGATCTGCTCCTCGAAATTGGGATGCGATATGTCGACCACGTGCAGCAGCAGGTCGGCGTCGCGCACCTCGTCGAGCGTCGATTTGAACGAGTCGACGAGATGTGTCGGAAGCTTGCGGATAAACCCGACAGTGTCGGTCAGCAGAAACGGCAGATTGTCGATGATGACCTTGCGCACGGTCGTATCGAGCGTGGCGAACAGCTTGTTCTCGGCGAAGACATCGCTCTTGCTCAGCAGGTTCATGAGCGTCGACTTGCCCACGTTGGTATAGCCTACGAGCGCCACTCGGGTCAGCTTGCCTCGGTTTTTGCGCTGTATGGATTTCTGGCGGTCGATGGATCGCAGCTCCTCCTTGAGGCGCGCTATCTTGTCGAGGATTATTCGGCGGTCGGTCTCGATCTGCGTCTCGCCGGGGCCGCGCATGCCTATGCCGCCGCGCTGACGCTCCAGGTGAGTCCACATGCGGGTGAGGCGGGGGAGCAGATACTGATACTGGGCCAGCTCCACCTGGGTGCGGGCGTTGGCCGTGCGTGCACGCTTGGCGAAGATGTCGAGAATGAGGCCGGTGCGGTCGAGCACTTTTATTTTCAGCTCTTTTTCTATGTTGGCCACCTGCTTCGAAGTCAGATCGTCGTCGAATATGGCCATGGCTATATCGTTGTCCTCGGTGTACTGGCGTATCTCCTCCAGTTTGCCCGATCCCACGAATGTGCGCGAGTCGGGGCCGTTCACTTTCTGTGTGAACTTACGCACCGTCACAGCCCCCGCTGTGTCGGCCAGAAATTCAAGTTCGTCGAGATATTCATTGGCGCGAGCCTCGTTCTGGGTCGGTGTGACAAGTCCTACGAGTATGGCGCGTTCGGTTGATTCTTCGGCTGTGGGCAGATCTTTCATGCGTGGTTGTTTGTTAGTCAGATGCAAAATTAACAAATAATTCAGTAATTTTGTGCGATAATACCCATCCCCGATGACAACGAACCCTAAAACATCATCGAAACCGCGCTGCGGATGGCGTCGCGCCCTGAAGTGGACGGCTGTCGCGGCAGGTTCGCTCGTGGCTCTCGCAGTGGTGGCTACGGCAGTGGCAGTGTGGGTGCTGTCGCCCGAGACGCTCACTCCCATGGTGGAGAAATATTCCAGTGTCTATCTTGATGCCAAGGTGACGGCGCGGCGTGTGGAGCTGACTTTCTGGAAGACATTCCCGAAGGTGCAGGTCGATGTGGAGGGACTGACAGTGGTCTCCGACGCCCTCCGCGACATCACACCGCAGCAGCGCGCACAGCTCCCGGCGGATGCCGACACGCTGCTTACCATGCGGCGTTTCAGCGGCGGCATCAACGTGTGGGCAGCCACAATGGGCTATCTGATGCTATATGATGTGGAGATCGACGCTCCGAGAGTGAATCTTGTGAAGGTCGACGATGCCCACGCCAACTACGACATCGTGCCCTCCTCTCAGGAGGAGTCCGATACGTCGGCCACCGCAATGCCCTATGTGAGCATCAACCGGTTCGCCCTGACAGGCGATGCGCCGATAAGTTTCTTCTCTCTCTCCGATTCGATCGACGCCGCCATTTCGATCGTCTCGACGACACTCGACGGAGCGAAGGCACCGGTCTATACCCTGTCGGCGCGCGGAGGAGGCGGGGGACGGCTCGCTCCGTTTTTCGAGCTGCCGCCGCTCAAGTTCGGCATAGACGGCACCATAAAATGGAACCAGCATCAGCCTGATCACATAAATCTCTCAGACTTCACTTTTGATGTGGGAGGAAACATACTGAAGATGAATGCCGACGTCAGCTTCTCCGAATCAGTGCTGCTGCACGAGCTCGATCTCTACGCCGTCAGGCTTAAGACCGACGATGTTGTCAGGCTGATCCCCGATGACTATAAAGGGGAGCTGGCCAGGATAAAGTCCGACGCGGAGGTGGATCTTACGGCGCGGTTGCTCAAGCCTTATGATGTCGGACAGCTGTCGGACAGCGTGCCGGGGCTGCCGCATCTCGAACTCACACTGAAAATACCCGGCGGCAGCCTCGAATACGGCCGCCTGAACCTGCGCAGGATGAAAGCCGATGTCACCGCGACTATTGACGGAGATAATCCTGACGGATCGAGTGTCGATATAAGGGAACTGGAGCTGCAGGGCGGCGCCGTAGGGTTCAGCCTCGCAGGAACCGTGACGCACCCGTTGAGCGATCCGCGCATCAGCGGAGAATTCGACGGACGCATCGACTTCAGCGCTCTGCCTGTGCAGCTGCTTCAGCGTCTGCCTTTTGCAGTGAGAGGCCGTCTGTCGGGGCAGACCAACGTGAGGATGCGGCTGTCGGATATTGATCCCAAACGGTTCCACAACATGCGGGCTGATGGGTCGGTGAGGCTCGACGACTTCCTGATGCGGATGCGCGACTCCTCGGCGCTGGCCTACGTCAGCCACGCCCAGCTGAAATTCGGCACCAGCAACAAGATGAAGCTTGCCGGAGGCGCCACCGTCGACTCCCTGCTGCAGATCGGGCTTACGTCAGACACTCTCGCTTTCGTGGCCGACGGCATCGCCATGCTTTCGCGCGGTCTGAAGATAGGCATGGGCACCCGCAACGACGCGACAACGCTCGACACCACAGTCATCACTCCCCTCGGATTTACGGCAAGCGCGCAGCGGATCGCATTCCGCTCCGATTCCGACTCGACGAGGATCGTGCTCCGTGATGCCGATATCAAGGCTCTGCTGCAGCGCTTCGAGGGCGGCGCGCGCGACCCGCTGCTGACTGTCGGCCTGACGGCAGGGCGCCTCCGGTACACCGATCTCTACAACCGCATGTCGCTCACCGATGCCACTGCCGACATGTCGCTTCATCCCCGCAAGCGCGTAAGACGCCGCATGGCTATATCGGCGGCCGACTCGCTGCAGCGCTCCGCGCGTCTGCGCCTCAGGATCGCGCAGGCGGATTCGGCCAACGCCGGCAAGGAGATGATGGATTTCGACGTGGACCGCGGGATCGTAAGCTGGATGCGCCGGTGGAATGCCTCGGCACATGTCAAGGCTGCCGGCGCGAGGATGATGACGCCCTATTTTCCCGTGCGCAACCGCATAACCGGTCTTGATCTCGAGATCTCCACTGATTCCGTGGTGATACGCGACACCCGCTACCGCATGGGCAAGTCTGACTTCCTGCTCAACGGCACCATATCCAACATCACCCGCGCCCTCTCGTCGCGCCGTGGTTCGCCCCTTGAGATGGACTTCACCATCAAGAGCGATACGATAGATATCAACAATATTACAGCAGCTATTCTTGCCGGCTCGGTCTTTGCCGAGAAACGGGCCAGAGGAGAGGCGATGGCGCTCAGCGCCGACGCTTCCGACGAAGCTGCCGAGAATGTTATGGCCATACAGGCCGCCGACACGGTCGGAGCGGCGTTTGTGGTGCCGTCGAATGTCAACGCAAGGCTTGCGATCGATGCCGATAATGTGCTTTATGCCGATATCTGGCTGCAGAAACTGCAGGGGCGTCTCAATGTCCACGACGGAGCCATACATCTCGACCGTCTGGCCGGATATACTCCTATGGGCTCGATGGATCTCACCGCGCTCTACGCCGGCCAGAACAAGCATGATCTCCGCTTTGCGGCGGGAATGGTGATACGCCGGCTACATCTCAAGCAATTCCTACACCTGATGCCTGAGATCGACTCCATATTGCCTCTGCTGAGGGAGGTCGACGGCATCGTGACGGCCGACGCGGCCATGACCACCGAGCTTGATTCACTGATGAACATGAAGTTCCACACGTTTAATCTCGTGCTGAAACTCTCGGGAGATTCGCTCCGGCTGATCGACGGCGATACCTTCAAGACTATGGCGAAATGGCTGATGTTCAAAGATAAGAAGCACAATCTCATCAAGTCTATGCAGGTGGAGCTGATGGTTAGGGACTCGCGCCTCGACCTGTTCCCGTTCGTGTTTGATCTCGACCGCTACAGGCTCGGAGTGAGCGGAGGCAACTCGCTCGACTTGGATCTCGACTATCATGTGGCCGTGCTGAAATCGCCTTTGCCCTTCAAGTTCGGTATAAATATCAAGGGCAAGCCCGGCGATCTGAAGATAAGGCTCGGCAAGGCCCGTTTCAACGAATATGCCGTCAGCTCCTCGCGTCAGCTCACGGACACTACCCGCATCAACCTTATCCACAAGATTCAGGAGGTGTTCAAGTTCGGAGTCAGCAGCGGCAAGCATACAAAGCTGATGATGGAGGCTCCCCGCCCCAACAAGGCCGAATTCTCGGTGTCCGACACGCTTACCCATGCCGACTCCGTGATATTCATTCAGGGGGGCGCCATTGAAGGGCCCAAGGAGCCTCCGTTCCCCATGCCGGGTGATGCGGCTGTGAAGTCGAAAGACACTAAAAAGAAGAAGAGATGAACGACGCCATATCACGTTTTATCGCCTCGAAAGGCTATCCGCGCTTCGAGTTGCGCGCAGCTCTCATCGACATGGACGGCACGCTCTACGACTCCATGCCGCGCCATGCCGAGGCATGGCGCAGGATGATGCTGACCGTAGGCGTGGATCTGCCTGTGGAGGAATATTTTCTCCACGAGGGACGCACGGGAGCCGCTACCATACGTCTGCTGATGGAGCGCTATGCAGGCCGTGTCCCCTCGGATGAGGAGACTGCGCGGCTGTATAAGCTTAAGACCGAATACTTCGCCTCGATGCCTGATGTAAAGGTGATGCCCGGGGCTGCCCGGATGCTTCATGAGCTTGAGGAGGCAGGAGTGAAGCGCGTGCTCGTCACCGGTTCAGGTCAGTCGTCGCTCATCAGTCGGCTCGATACCGATTTTCCGGGCGCTTTCGCCCCAGATATGCGCGTCACGGCTCTGCAGACACGCCGTGGCAAGCCTGCTCCCGATCCTTATCTGGCCGGCCTCATGCTGGCCGGCGTGGAGCCGTGGCAGGCGATGGTGATAGAGAATGCCCCTCTGGGCGTAGAGTCGGGCGCTGCCGCCGGCATAGTCACAGCCGGTATCACCACCGGCCCGATCCCGCAGTCGGCTCTTGCCGACGCTGGCGCGACGCTCACATTTCCTTCGATGCCTGAATTTGCCGACAGCCTGCCCAGGCTGCTGAGCGCTTACGCAGACGACTGATTCCCATCAGTCCAGTAGGCCGACTGTATTTCGCAACTTTTCAGCCGGGAGATTGTTAAAGTGATACCTGAATGAGGCGGCGTTGCGCCGCCCTCGGGCGTCACTCTTTTATCTCAGGCTGCGATGGCATATCCTTTCAGCAAACATATAATCCCGGCGACAGTCATATTTTTGGCGGTCCTGCAGTCGTGTGTCTGCGAGGATCTCCCTCCCTGCGCTGACGCCAATGTGGATATCACGATAGTAAACGACTGGAACGCTGCGCCCGACGCAGCTCCGGAGGGGATGGCCTATGAATTCTACCGCGCTGGGGTGACGTCGCCATGGCGCTTTGACTTCCCCGGACGAGATGCGGGCAGAGTGGCTATCGAAGAGGGTGAATACAGATTTGTGATGTATAACGATGACACTTCCGACGTGATGTTCGAGCCCGGAAGTGAAGGCTTGCCTTTCGTCACGACGGTTCGGGAGCTGACCGGTCCGGACGGTCATGACACAGGTCTGCGCAAGGCGCCCGACATGATGTGGGCCTATTCGGCCGGCATGATAGACGTGAGCCGCGACGGGCTTGAATATCTGCCCGACGGAATGTCGTCAGGGTGCGACGATCGGTTCATGCTCCTGACGCATCCCGTACAGATCACTCCGGTCTATACCGTCAGAGTGCTTCGCGTGGCCAATCTCAGCGGGGTCGCGTCTATGAGAGGGGTGCTCTCCGGCATGGCGAGCGGTGTGGATCTGTATGATGAGGTGAGATCCGACACTTCGGTCGGCGTATCGTTCAGTCCCGAAGTAGTAGCGGATTCGGCTCTAATGGCCCGGTTCTGCACATTCGGCCCATGCCGCAATGGAGCCGGCCATGAGCTCCGGCTGTTTTTCCTTCTGTCGGATGAGAGGGTGGTCAGCAGGGCTTATGACGTAAGCCGCGAAGTCGCTTCGGCGAATGATCCTCTGCATGTGGAGATCGTGATCGACTCCATATCCCTGCCGTTTTCGCCTCCGGTGATAGAGGGGGGCGCCTTCGAGCCGGAAGTTGTCGACTGGACTACGATAATAGTGAACTATGGTGTATGATACCGTGTTAAGAGATAAATGATTATTCCATCTCTGTATGAGACGACCATAAACAGTAATAAAACTGAAGCCATATGAATAAGATAATCCTTGCAGTCATATCGGTAGCCGTTCTGGCCACGGCATGTTCGGACGGATCGGATATGAGTCCTGAAGATCCCGCCGCAAACGGACGGGCTATCGGTTTCTATGCCACGGCGCCGAAATCCTCGCGTGCGGCGTCGACCACCACCTCTACTCTTCAGAGTTTCCTGGTCTATGCCTTCACTGATGCGTCAGTGATAATGGACGGAGTGACGGTAAGCCGCGACGGCGGAACATGGACATATTCTCCGCCCGTATACTGGCCTGCGTCGCCTGTAGATTTCTATGCCGTAAGCCCTGATATACGAAAAGGCGGAGATAACACATACGACAATACGATAAGCGGAGTGCAATATGGAAGCACCGATCTGCTGTATGCCGTCAGTCTCAATCAGATCGAGAGTCCGGCTCCGGTGCCTCTTACTTTCCGTCACGCCATGAGCAGGGTGACGGTGATGCTGTCGAGCACAAGCAACAAATATATGATAGAAGTGCTCCACATGTCGCTTAACAATATCGCCTTGACCGGTGATTTCACTCTGCCTGAACAAAACACCTCCGACAGCGGTGTCACCGGGTCGTGGGACGGCCTTTCGGCCCCGGCGTCGGCGCTGACCTATTATGATGTCGACGGCACCCCCGTGTTGCTCACCACCACTCCGCGCAACCTTACCGAAGGGAATCTTGATGTGTCGTTTTTCGTGCCTCAGCCTCTTGAGCCTCTTGCGTATTCGACCGTGAACGGCTTTACCGGAAGCTACATGCAGATCGACTGCGTGGTGAAGGACAAGGCTACCGGACAGCAGATATGGCCCAACGAGCACACGCCCGATTATCTCCTCGTCAGGGAGACCAACTGCGGCCGTATGCTCTTCCCGCTCGCAACGCCCACAGTTGCTGCATGGCAGCAGGGCTACTCATATGTCTATAATGTAGTGATAAACCACACATATTCCGTTGATACGATTGACTTTGCTCCCGTTGTGAAGGACTACATAAGATCGCAGCCTTTCTGACAGCTACGGCCTCTTAAGGATATTGTTCAGGCCATGCCGGCGTCATCTGACAGCCCGGCATGGCCTGAATCCTGTTGCAGTCTCGTCAGAACTGGTGTCGGATATCAGTCATCTCTCAGGCAACCTCTCCATACGGACATAAAACAAGGCGGTGTGTCAAAATTCAGCTTTTGACACACCGCCCGGATATCGGACCTTAGAAGAATTTAGAGCTGCGGGCCGGCGGCTACGAGAGCCTTGCCTGCGGGGTTGTTCTCATACTTCTTGAAGTTCTTGATGAAGCGCTCTGCGAGATCTTTTGCCTTCACGTTCCACTCCTCGGGGTTGGTGTAGGTGTCGCGCGGATCGAGGATCTTGGGATCTACGCCGGGAAGTTCGGTCGGGATCTCGAAGTTGAAGATCGGGAGCTTCTTGGTGGGGGCGGTCAGGATGGCGCCGTCGAGGATAGCGTCGATGATGCCGCGGGTATCCTTGATGGAGATACGCTTGCCTGTGCCGTTCCATCCGGTGTTGACCAGATAAGCCTTGGCGCCGCTCTGCTGCATGCGCTTAACGAGCTCTTCGGCGTACTTGGTGGGATGGAGTTCGAGGAATGCCTGTCCGAAGCAAGCCGAGAAGGTCGGGGTGGGCTCGGTGATGCCGCGTTCGGTGCCGGCGAGCTTGGCGGTGAAGCCGGAGAGGAAGTAGTACTTCGTCTGCTCGGGGGTCAGGATCGATACGGGGGGCAGCACGCCGAATGCATCGGCCGAAAGGAAGATGACATTCTTGGCGGCCGGGCCTGCGCTGACGGGCTCGACGATGCTCTTGATGTGGTTGATGGGATAGGATACGCGGGTGTTCTCGGTGACGCTCTTGTCCTTGAAGTCGATCTTTCCGTCCTTGTCGACGGTTACGTTCTCAAGCAGTGCGTCGCGGGTGATGGCGTTGAAGATGTCGGGTTCCGACTCCTTGTCGAGGTTGATCACCTTGGCGTAGCAGCCGCCCTCGAAGTTGAATACACCGTTGTCGTCCCAGCCGTGCTCGTCGTCGCCGATGAGCAGACGCTTCGGGTCGGTCGAGAGAGTGGTCTTGCCTGTGCCGGAGAGGCCGAAGAAGATGGCTGTGTTCTGGCCCTGCTTGTCGGTGTTGGCCGAGCAGTGCATCGAGGCGATGCCCTGCTGGGGCAGGTAGTAGTTCATCATGGAGAACATGCCCTTCTTCATCTCGCCGCCATACCATGTGTTGATGATCACCTGCTCGCGCGAGGTGGTGTTGAACACTACGGCGGTCTCGCTGTTGAGGCCGAGTTCCTTATAGTTGGTCACCTTGGCCTTCGAAGCGTTGAACACTACGAAGTCGGGCTTGAAGCTGGCGAGATCCTCCTTGGAGGGACGGATGAACATGTTGGTCACGAAGTGGGCCTGCCATGCTACCTCCATGATGAAGCGCACGGCCATGCGGGTGTCGTGGTTTGCGCCGCAGAAGCAGTCGACCACATAGAGCTTCTTGTCGCTGAGCTCATTGATGGCGATCTCCTTGACAGCGTCCCAGGTCTTTTCGGTTACGGGCTTGTTGTCGTTGGGATACTCTTCGGTTGTCCACCATACTTTATCCTTGGAGTTGGCGTCGAGTACGATGAATTTGTCCTTGGGCGAGCGGCCGGTATAAACGCCTGTCATAACGTTGACGGCTCCGAGCTCGGTGACGGTGCCTTTCTCAAAGCCTTCCAGCGAGGGATCGGTCTCGTCCTTGAAGAGCTGCTCGTAGGAGGGGTTGTAGATCACCTCCTTGACATTCTTGATGCCATACTGCGATAAGTCGATTGTGCTCATGTTGAAAAATACTTGAAATATTTGTGATTTGAGTTGATAAATGCTTTGCAGTGGAGCAAGACATTACGGTTTCTGCCGACTATGCCTTGTTTACCGACTGCAAAGTTAGCCTTTTTTTCGATGCGGTAAATCTATGATTAAGGAAAAATTTCCATATTAATTATTTTTAAGCTTCATGTAGCCAGATTGGAGTAATCTTGCTAATTTTGCCGTCGGTTTGCCTTCGTATCCATTATCAGCGGGGGCGCCTTATCAATTGAAAACTGTATCATATTATGGTAATACTTCAACTTGCCGTTTTGTTCACGTTCCTCGCGGCGGGAGAGCTGATAGTGTGGCTTACGGGGGTGCCGGTGCCGTCGAGCATCATAGGCATGCTTCTGCTGACTCTGGCGCTGCGGCTCGGAGTCGTCAGGCTGCACCATGTGGAGGGCGTGGCCGACTTTCTGGTGTCGAACCTCGGCTTCTTTTTCGTTCCGGCGGGCGTTGCCCTGATGGGGTGTTTCGATCTTGTCAAGGGACAGTGGGGAGCCATTATAGCCGCCTCAGCTCTAAGCACCGTGATAGTGATCGCCATCACGGGCCTCATCCATCAGTATTCACGTAAATTCATGCCTCACAATGGAGTTTCTCGAAAATAGCTATTTCCTGCTGGCGCTGACGTTTGTGGTCTATATCGGCGCGCGGATCCTTTTCAGGCGCACAGGCCTGGCGCTGCTCAATCCCATCCTTGTATCGGTGACGCTTCTCATACTTTTCCTGATGCTGACCGGGGTGCCTTACGAGACCTACACCCGCGGAGGCGGAGTGGTGGAGTTCTGGCTGAAGCCAGCGGTGGTGGCCCTCGGAGTGCCGCTCTACCGGCAGCTGTCCACCATCCGCAAGCAGATCATCCCCATAATAGCTGCCGAACTGGCCGGATGCGTGGCCGGGGTGATATCGGTGGTGCTTCTCGCGCAGGCCATGGGAGCCTCACGCGAGGTGGTGCTCTCGCTGGCTTCCAAATCGGTGACAACGCCTATCGCCATGGAGGTGACAGCCGCAGTGGGCGGAATGCCTCCGCTGACCGCGGCGGTGGTGGTGTGCGTGGGTATCTTCGGAGGGATGACCGGATTCCGCGTCATGAAGATGACACATGTCAAAAGTCCTATGGCACGAGGCCTCGCTCTGGGCACAGCCGCCCACGCTCTGGGCACTACGGCGGCCATAGAGAGGGGAGGCAACCGCTATGGCGCATGGGCTTCTCTCGGGCTGACGCTCAACGGGCTTTTCACAGCTCTGCTTACCCCCTCGCTGCTCGCGCTTTTGGGATACTGATACGGCATGTTCAGTAACAATAATCACGTTTTTTTCGATTTGTTTACAAAAGTGTCATCAAGTGGTATTCAGAAATCAAAAAAAGGACAGCTAAATAGTTGAGAAAATATTGACAAAGCGAAAAAATGTCGTATCTTTGCAAAAACATGATAGCTGTCGGCCTGACCGACTCCTGACGCATCGGGCAGATTCAGGAAACGTTTCAACGACAGTTATACGATCGTCCGGCGGAATAGAGATTCCCTCAAACGGATCATTGATTTTTGGATTTTGATGAGCAGACCGCTCTTATTCCCTGAGTCTGGAAACCGCCATATAACAAACGTCCTCTGGAATAGAAGCTACTATATCCGACCGTCATTAGGGTCGGAACCGGTGGCCCTTATTGTTGGAGGACAAGGCGCTTGGCGGTGCCTAAGGCAGACAATAAGAACAACCGGTTCCGCCCCTTTTTTACTTTAATACCATTTTCTTTTTCTTATGAGTCAAATTTTTATTGGTAAGCTTATTGAGGAAGAGCTCCGAAGCCAGGACCGATCGGTCGTCTGGTTTGCCAATAAGCTGAGCTGCAACCGGACGAATGTCTACAAGATATTCCACCGCGCCAGCATCGACACAGAGCTTCTGTTGCGTATCAGCAATGTGCTGAAGCGCAACTTCTTCGACATCTACACCGACCGTCTGTCAATCTGATACCACAGCATCCACTCACCGACAGCCGACACCGACATCCGGCTTCCAATCTTCTCGATGATACCTGATTAACTGGAAACAAGACGCCATTGCTAAGCTGCTGACAGAACGACAAACCTGACATCACACCCACGCTGCTACCTCGCAGCAACCGATCTGGATCACTTTCAGCATCCTCCTCTCACCGACAGAATCCCTGACAATTCCTACTGCCAGACCCATAATGTCAACGCTGCTCTCACCTCGCGCCGCTAATGCTTCCGAAGCGTCAGCAAGTACTTTACATCCATGCCCAATACATTTTGCACCGTTCGGGAGAAATTGGTAACTTTGCCATACGACCATAACGTAACACGTATATAACACATGAAAAAAAGTCAACTCTACACAGCCACCGGCGACCACGGCACGACATCGCTCATCGGAGGCACTCGCATAGATAAGGACGCCCCGAAGATAGAAGCTTACGGCACCGTCGACGAACTCAACTCCCAGATAGGACTTCTTGCAGCCCATATGACTTCCGATCCTCTGATGGCTCCGGAATTTCCGGTCATACAGAGTCGTCTGTTTGATATCGGTTCGTCACTCGCCACACCCTCCTTGCCCGCAACTCCGCCTCCGGCTGGCGCTACCCCGGCCGATGTCGCATCGCTTGAGGCGCTCATCGATCAGGTCGACTCGGAGTTGCCTCCGTTCCGCTGTTTCGTGATGCCCGGAGGATCCATAGCAGCCGCCCATGCCCACGTGGCGCGTACGGTCTGTCGTCGCGCCGAGCGCAGGGTCATCGCTTTGTCGAAGCTTGAGCCGGTAGATCCCGTCGGACTGGTCTATCTCAACCGCCTGAGCGACCTGCTCTTCGCCGTAGCCCGTCGATGCAATGTGACGGCCGGATGCCCCGAAGTGGAATGGAAGCGACGCGGAGCTGCCGAATGAACATACTTGTCCGGCTTATGTTTTTGACGTTGTCTTTTGATCAGATCTGATCATATCTCTTTGAAGATTTCTTCATTGAATATTGAAGATTTATTGAAGCGGTCAAAGGGAAATTGCTCGGGATTCGTTGCAGGAGCCAAAAATAATAGCTAACTTTGCACACGCAAACCACGCCGGCGGCTTCCACCGGCGCCACATCAGGAGAGATGGCAGAGTGGTCGATTGCGGCGGTCTTGAAAACCGTTGAGGGTCACACCTCCGGGGGTTCGAATCCCTCTCTCTCCGCAACAAACGCTGAAAATCAGCAGATTGCAAAACAAACACCCAGTTT
>CALHWU010000197.1 GCA_938039795.1 uncultured Muribaculaceae bacterium | reverse complement strand
ATCCTGAGCCAGGATCAAACTCTCCGCTGTTGTTATCTTTGTTCTCTTTTTTTCTCTGTTGCCGACTGTCATCGTCTCCACAAGGGAGGATTCCGGCCGGCGCCCGGTTAAAAAAATCTTCAAGATCCACGGCGAGCACTCTCCACGACCCCGGACAAATCCGTAGTCTTTATCGTCTCGGCCGGGCGTTCAAGCCCGGCAAGGAACTGAACAGAGTTTCATCTTTCGCCCCGCATGCCGCTCGCGGCGACATCAGGGCATGACTCTTGTACTACTGCTTCTTGTCTATTGTAAATCTTCTCAATGTTCTCTATTTTGCTCTCGGGAGCGTTGCTTCCCGAAAGCGAGTGCAAAGTTACAACCCTTTTCCGTTACCACCAAATATTTTCGATAAAAAATCACACAAAAATTTCATCACCTTCGACCGTCAGCAAGGTAAAATCTTGTTTTACAAATATATGCCTCATCAAAAAAAGTTCAATAAAAATTTCACTTTTTCGGCCTCGCCGGTTTTCACACAGACGGATTCGCTGATTTCCCCACAAATTTCGTAACTTTGAATCGCCGCTCCGGTATGAGCGCGCCAGTATAGCCCCATAATATATAATAAGTCAGTCTATGGCCACCACTCCATTCGTGCATCTGCACGTACATACACAATATTCCCTCCTCGACGGACAATCGAGCATATCCGCACTCGTCGACAAAGCGCTCGACGACGGAATGGCCGGCATCGCTATTACCGACCACGGCAACATGTTCGGCGTAAAGGAACTGTATAACTATGTCAATGGCGGATGTCTGAAAGGCTATAAGAAAAATCTCGAGAAAGCGCAGAAAAGCGGCGATGCAGCCAAGGCTGCACGGTTTGAAAACCGCATCAGCCGTATCAAGAACGGCGATTTCCGCATCATCCTTGGCTGCGAGATGTACGTGGCCAACGGCTCCAATCTTGAGCGCACCGACAAACGTGACACCGGACGCCACCTCATAGTGCTCGCAAAAAACCTCAAGGGATACAAGAATCTTATAAAACTGGTGTCGGAGGCTTGGACCAAAGGATTCTACATGCATCCACGCACCGACAAGGAGTCGCTTGCCGCCCGACGCGAAGGACTGATCATAGCCTCGGCATGTCTTGGCGGCGAAATACCGCGCCTGGTGCGCGACGGCCGCATGGAGGAGGCCGAACGCAGTGTGCTTTGGTGGAAAGAGACGTTCGGCGACGACTATTATATAGAGGTACAGCGTCATCCCACCGACCGCCCAGGTTCAAACCGCAGTGTGTGGGAAGACGAGAAAGTGGTCTATCCGAAAATGATCGAGCTGGCCAGGCGTCACGACATCAAGATCATCGCCACCAACGACGTGCATTTCGTCAACTACGAGGACGCCGAGGCCCACGACCGCCTGATATGCGTGAGCACCAACAGCTATCTGACCGATCCGCAGCGCATGCGATACACCAAGCAGGAATGGATGAAGACCCAGGCCGAAATGTCGGAACTGTTCGCCGATCTGCCCGAAGCTCTCGAAAACACACTTGATGTGATCCGCAAAGTAGAGCACTACTCCATCGACCATCCGCCGATCATGCCCACATTCGCCATTCCGGAAGAATTCGGCACCGAGGATGAGTACCGCAAACGCCTTACTGAGAAAGACCTTTTCGATGAATTCACACGCGATGAAAACGGAAATGTAGTGTTGTCGCAAGAAAAAGCTGAGGAAAAGATCAAGAAACTCGGCGGCTACGACAAGCTCTACCGCATAAAACTTGAAGCCGACTACCTCAAGAAACTTGCCTACGAAGGCGCTGCCAAGCGATATGGCACACCACTGACACCGGAGCTGCAGGAACGCATCAACTTCGAACTCCACATAATGAAGACGATGGGTTTCCCTGGCTACTTCCTTATAGTGCAGGATTTCATCAGGGCCGGTCGCGAGGAGCTCGGCGTCAGCATCGGCCCAGGCCGAGGATCGGCTGCCGGAAGCGCCGTGGCCTATTGCCTCGGAATCACACAGATCGACCCGGTGAAATACGATCTGCTTTTCGAGCGTTTCCTCAACCCCGACCGCATATCTCTCCCCGATATTGACATCGACTTCGACGATGACGGACGCGAAGAGGTGCTCCGCTACGTCACCCGCAAGTATGGAGCCGAAAAGGTGGCCCACATCATCACCTACGGCACCATGGCCTCCAAACTTGCCATCAAGGACGTGGCCCGAGTGGAGCAGCTGCCGCTAAGCGAAAGCGACCGCCTTACAAAACTCATACCGAAACGCATGCCCGAGATCGACGGCAAAGCTGTCGACCCGTCGCTCGCCAACTGCTACGCCTACGTGCCGCAGTTCAAAGCCGAACTGAACAGTCCGAATCCTCTTGTAGCCGAAACTCTGCGTTTTGCCCAGGAACTCGAAGGCACCGTACGCAACACCGGCGTGCATGCATGCGGCGTGATCATCTGCCGCGACGACATCACCGACTGGGTGCCGGTGAGCACCGCCGTCGACAAAAGCTCCGACTCCAAAGAGAAAACGATCGTCACCCAGTACGAGGGCCGCGTGATCGAGGAAACCGGTCTGATCAAGATGGACTTCCTTGGGCTCAAGACGCTTTCGATCATCAAGGAAGCACTGGCAAACATCAAGCGCACGACCGGCAAGGAGATCGACATCGAGGCAATCGACATCGACGACCGTAAGACCTACGACCTCTATTGCCAGGGCAACACGATCGGCACATTCCAGTTCGAGTCGACCGGCATGCAGAAATACCTCCGCGAACTGCAGCCATCCACCTTCGAGGATCTCATAGCCATGAATGCCCTCTACCGCCCAGGCCCCATGGATTACATCCCCGACTTCATTGCCCGCAAGCATGGCCGCGAGCCGATCGTCTACGACATCCCTGAGATGGAAAAATATCTCAAGGACACCTACGGGGTGACGGTATATCAGGAGCAGGTCATGCTTCTGTCGCGACTTCTTGCCGGATTCACGCGCGGCCAGAGCGACACACTGCGAAAAGCGATGGGCAAAAAACTCATCGACAAGATGAACGAGCTCGAAAAACTGTTCATGGAGGGCGGCCAGGCCAATGGACACAAACCGGAGACGCTTCAGAAAATCTGGAACGACTGGAAGAAATTCGCCTCCTACGCCTTCAACAAGAGTCACGCCACATGCTACTCCTGGGTCGCTTTCCAGACAGCATGGCTAAAGGCCAACTATCCGGCCGAATACATGGCGGCGGTGCTCTCGCGCAACCGCTCCGACATCAACAAGCTCACCATATTCATGGAGGAGTGCAAGCGCATGCACATCACCATCAAAGGTCCCGACGTCAACGAGAGTTACCTCGAATTCGGCGTCAACGCCGCGGGCGACATCCGCTTCGGGCTTGCGGCCATCAAAGGTGTGGGCGAAGCGGTGGTCACCGAGATCATCAACGCCCGCTCCAAAGGAGGAGCGTTCGAGTCAGTCTACGACTTCGTGGAACGCGTCCCCATTGGCGCCCTCAACCGCCGCCTCATAGAGAATCTCGCCTACGCCGGAGCTTTCGACTGCTTTGCGCCCGACATCAAGCGCGAGGACTTTTTCGAAAAAAACGCCAAAGGTGAGTTTTTCAGCGAAGCTCTGATGCGCTATGGCCAGCTCTTCCAAGCCGACAAGCAGACACAGGGTCTGAGCCTATTCGGCGACGATGATCCGACGCTGACTATCGCCGGACGACCGCCTGTCAGCCCTGCCCTGCCCTGGATCGACGCTTTCAAGCTTGAAAAAGAGCGCGACCTCGTGGGTATATTCCATTCGGCGCATCCCCTCGACGGCATGTATCTTGAGATGAAATATGGCCTCGACCAGCTGAAAGACTGTAAATCCGAATCCGTCACGCGCGACCGCGTCTATACCTACGGAGGCATCGTGATAGGCCTCGACCGCCGCCAGGGACAGAACGGATCAAGCTACGGATATCTGAAAATCGAAGATTATAACGGCACAGCAGAGATTTACCTCAACGACAAAAGCTTCTATCAGTTCGCCAACTTCGGCATACCCAATACAGCCGTGTACGTCAAAGGGCAATACGGAGTGAAAAAAGACGGCAACATCTTCTTCTCCGTGGCCGACATCAATCTTCTCTCCACACTGAAGGGCAAAATAATAAAGGGAATCACGATCACTCTTGATCCCGAGCAGCTCAACCCTGCAGTCTACGACGTGATCAGCGGCATGATGATCGAAAACGGCCAAACTCCCGATGACCCGAAAGCTGCACCTGTGCCGCTGACGGTGAGATTCTACGAGCCGTCGGCCAACAGATATATCACCATGCAGTCGATGAGCAGCATCAACCTCAGCCGTCAGGCGATGGAAGCTCTGACTGACATGAATATTGAGTTTGCAATAGAGAAAGCCGCTCCGGAGCCCGCAAAGGAAGACAATCCTGCACAACGTTTCAGGCAGCACAGAGTATAAAAATACAAGGCGCTGATAATCTGGCCATTTCAATAATTAATATGTTAAAAAACATAATTATTGCGCATAATTCACAAACCTGAACTAACTTTGCGGACGGTTAAGTGTATTTATTTATGAGAACTCCGAAGAGTCGGAGATATAGATTGTTTTAGGTTTAATTAAAATTTAAGTATTATGCGTCAGATGATTAAAATGATCAAAGGACTTCATCTTACTTATGGTACATTCTTCCGTATCACGGGCGACTGCACCATCGAGTAATCAGGAAGACCGGGAAATGGCTGTAATCCTTAGGAGTCAGCCGTATTCCCCTGCATCACGAGGCCCGGCGGCCGTCAAAGCCAAAGACCTCAGCGTTCGTCAAACAGATGTTCAACTAAAGAAAGAAAGGACGCCAAGATGAAAAGACTTTTGACCAAAGTATCTGAATGGTACATCGGAGCGGCATCCATGACCTACCTCCACAGGTAAGCCGGAAAGCCCCCGCCATCACCGACACCGGTTCGGCTACCAGGTCATGCTGGTAGATTTCCGGCCGGTTTCCACGAAGGGATGTACCGCAACGGCCATGCAAGGCGTGGCCACGGACACACAGACGATTGCTCCACGGCAAAAAAGACAAAATGCCGGCGAGAGCAATTTTTTTATGTCCGGCCGCTTCGCTTTCTCCCTAAAGATAGCTACCTTTGCACTGCTGAAACACAATCAACCAATACTATAACCATCCATAATCATGGCAATCAAGTTTACCGATTCCGATGTAAAATCGATCATCGCCTCCGGCGCACCTGTAGTAATCGACTTCTGGGCCACATGGTGCGGCCCCTGCATGCGCATGTCGCCCGTCATCGACGAGCTCGCCCAGCAGTATGACGGACAGGTACAGATCGGCAAATACAACATCGAGGAGGAGACCGAGCTCTCCGACGAATACCGCATCATGTCGATACCGACCATACTCTTCTTCAAGAACGGCGAGCAAGTGCGCGATCTCCGTCTTGCCGGATCGCAGAGCAAAGCCAAGCTCGAAGAGAACATCAAAGCCCTCCTCGCCCTCTGATAAGGCTCTCCTGATTCTGCGTAAGAAAGATCAAAGACCGATGTGTCATGAGCCTTACCGGCCGGACACATCGGTCTTACTATTTGTCAGAAGAAGGCCTCTATTACGCCGAGCACTCAGTTCATTCAGTCCGCCTGGCCGGCAGGCGGCCAAGCAAAGGATCCAGACGGTCGCGGCGGATCGAAAACCGCAACCGGCATATGTTGTCAAACTGCTGCTCAATAATGCGCGCTTCGGATGCTTTCAGAATGGTCATTACGGCATTCATGTCCTCGTAAACGAAACTGATCTCCACCGTCTCCTCCTCACACCGGCTCACGGTTTCGCCAGCCTCTATGGCTGCACGCGCCGCCTCACGGTAAGCCACTATAAGGCCCGACGTACCAAGCTTGATGCCACCGAAATATCTCACCACGGCCACGGCCACGTTGGTAAGTCCGGCCGACCGGATCTGTCCCAGAATCGGCTTCCCGGCTGTCCCTGACGGTTCACCGTTGTCGCTCGAAAGCCATTCTCTGCCGCCCGGGCCGATCATATAGGCCCAGCAGACATGACGCGCGTCGTGATATTCGTTGGCAATCGCCGCAATAGCGGCTTTCGCCTCCTCTGCCGATGCGACAGGGAAAGCGAAAGCTATGAAACGGCTCATTTTTTCCCTGACAGTCGCCGACGATCTGCCGGCAAGAGTCAGATATTCGCTTGACTGATCCAATGGCGCCGACAACTTACAGTATCAGCATCGCGTCGCCATAAGCTCCGAAACGATATTTCTCCTTGATCGCTTCATCGTAGGCCTTCATCACAAGATCATAGCCACCGAAAGCTGCAGTCATCATCAGCATTATGGAATACGGCATATGGAAATTGGTCACCAGCGCGTCGGTGACTGTGAAGTCGTAAGGCGGGAAGATAAACTTGTTGGTCCATCCCGAATAGGTCTTCATATGTCCGCCCATGCTGACCGCGCTTGCTATGCCGCGGAGCACCGATGTACCCACAGCGCATACATGATGATCGCTGTCCTTCACGCCGTTGACTGTGTCAACGAGAGCCTGGCTCACCTCAAGCTGCTCCGAATCCATGCGATGTTTTGTCAGATCCTCCACATCGATCTCGCGGAAATTACCAAGACCGCTGTGCACCGTCAGGAATGCCTGATGTATACCCTTGATCTCCATACGTTTCAGCAATTCACGGCTGAAATGGAGGCCGGCAGCTGGCGCCACTACGGCTCCCTCTTTTTCCGCATATATCGTCTGATAACGCTCAGCATCCTCCTCCTCGGGCTCACGCTTTATATATTCGGGAAGGAGAGTCTGTCCGAGCTTGAACAGAGCCTCTTTGAACTCATCGTGGTCGCCATCATACAGAAAACGCAAAGTGCGGCCGCGCGAAGTAGTGTTGTCGATCACCTCGGCCACCATCGAGTCGTCATCGCCGAAATACAGCTTGTTGCCTATGCGTATCTTACGGGCCGGTTCCACGAGCACATCCCACAATTTGTTATCGGCATTGAGCTCGCGCAGAAGCGACACCTCGATACGTGCCCCGGTCTTCTCCTTATTGCCGTACAGACGTGCAGGAAACACCTTCGTGTCATTGAAAACGAAGATGTCGCCGTCGACGAAATAATTGATAATGTCCTTGAACACACGGTGCTCGATTTCGCCCGAAGCACGGTGCACCACCATCATACGCGATTCGTCACGCTGCTCAGCAGGGTGTTGTGCGATAAGCTCTTCAGGAAGCTTGAACTTAAACTGCG
>CALHWU010000196.1 GCA_938039795.1 uncultured Muribaculaceae bacterium | reverse complement strand
TCTGTCGCCGATGAAGAGTGACGTTCAATCTCATCAACGTCAACATAATCAGATAGGCCGTCAGAACATATCACATAGCGGTCACCTTCGACAATGCGCGTAGGTGTCACGTCGATGAAAGCATCTTCAATTCCAAGACAGTTATACATCAGATGCGCGGGGGCTGAAGAATCATTGAGCCGCTCACGCTCTGAATGGTCTTTGGTGAGAAGTCGGAAATTCTCATGCCGCAACCGATATACCTGCGAATCTCCGCTGTTGACAAGATATGCCTGGTCAAAGTAGAGCAACAGTCCCGTCATGGTTGTAGCCATACCATTGCCTGCCGCTGCGGTCATGATCGACTCATTGGCTATATGAAACCACCTCTTGATATGCTGAATCAGTTCGTTGGCGTCAAGTCCTTCGGGAAGGTCGTCGACAAAAGACTCAAACATTTCGCACGCCATTCGGGAGGCACGGTCTCCGTCGGCACGACCGCCAAGGCCGTCGCAGACTATCGCTCCGAATTTCATACCCTTGGCCGGGATCTGGAACTCAAATGAATCTGAGTCGTCACGGATAGTCTGACCTCCGATATATGCCATGTCCTCATTTCGCGAGCGTACGGCTCCGACATGGCTTATTGCTTCATATCTGATTCTCATTCTGCCACAAAATCATAAAAGTTAGCTAATCTTACCGTATCACCGACATGGAACGGGAGCGGATTGTAGCACCATTGTCCATTGACAGCAGTGCCATTGCGCGAACCGAGGTCGCTGATAATCCACCGGTCTCCTTCGGCCCAGATCTGGGCATGCCGGGCCGAGACATATTCAAGCCTGCTCAGCATAGCCTGATAAGGGCCTTCCAGACGTCCCAGCACTGCGCCATTCTGCAGATCCAGGATGATACTCTCCTGCCGGCATACAAGTTTTGTCGCTACAACAGGCTTCTGAGGCTGAGCAGACGCAGTGTCATTTGCTCCGGCAAGTTCTTCGGCGGGAGCGAGTTTTGAACCGCACATGCCGCAGCGCTTTCCTTCACCCTTGCCGGGCGTATGACATTCGGGGCAAAGATATATTTTCGTGCCGCACTGGTCGCAGAACCAGCTGTCGTCGTCGATACATGATTTACAATTCTGACACTTCATCGTATTTTCATATCTTCAAAGGTAAACAGATAGAGGTCATCGCGGGTATAATTCCCCTGCCGTCTCAGCCTCGCACCCTGATTGATGCGAACCTGATTGAAATATTTGACGGCCTCAGCCGCATTACCGAAATTGGATGTACGGTTGCGCACGAGTCTGTCAAAAAAGCGATGCATTTCTTCTTCGGCAGCTTCTGTCATTCTCATGCCATTGTTACGGCAGATATTTTCAAAAATAGCAGAGAGATTATCAGCGGAGTAGTCTTCGAAATAGATCTTCTTTTCGAAGCGGCGGTCGATGCCTGTGTTTGTGGCTTTCCAAGCCTCCATCTCACGGGGATAACCGGCTACAATAGCCACCATCTTCCCTTTCAGGTCATTGAGCAGGGTCAGCAATTCAGGAGTCGCATCCTTCTCTCCATAACCGCCGTCATGAAGTCCGTAAGCCTCGTCAATGAACAAAACGCCACCGACACCGCGTTTCACCATCTTGCGGGTCTGTTTGGCAGTCTGGCCCACAAACCCTATTATCAGGTCGCCGGGGGTAATTTCCAGAAGCTTGTTTGTAGGGAGCAGACCGAGAGAATAGAATATATTCCCCATAATACGTGCCACAGTCGTCTTACCTGTGCCCGGATTCCCTAAAAACTGATAATGAAACATCGGAATCTCAGGCTTCCGGCCTTCCACGCGTGCACGTTCCTGCTCCGTAAAAATGGCATCAGCGAGAGTGCGGATCTCCTTCTTCACACCATCCAGGCCGACGAGCTGGTCGAGTTCGCGGAAACATTCTTCCATGTCGACTATCCGCGGCTCCTCGTAGGGTATATCGGCTTTTCTGATGCGCATCATCTCTTCGCTTGGAATGTCATAGAGATCAAATTCCTTTTGCAGACGGTCGCCCTGACGCGCCATAGTTTCCTTAAACAGGGCTATGACACTGCGGGCATTGCCGAAATTTTCATCCTTCGCAGCCACCATTCCGCAGATAGCCTTGCGGAGGAGTTCCACTGCATCATCGTCGATCCGCATTTTCTGGCGGTTCACCTGCTGCAAGTATATTTCTTCCAGTTCGGTAGCGGAATAATCGACAATATGAATCCTGTTGGAGAACCGACTGGCCAACCCAGGGTTGGCATTCGCTATAAATTCGTCAATCAGATTCTTATATCCGGCGATTACTGTGATGAACTTTCCTGCGTCGCTGACCATACGTGTCATAAGACTCTCGACGGCTGCCTTGCCGTCCTGACTTTGATCGTTGGGGTTGTCCATCGGGATAAGATTATATGCCTCATCAATGAAAAGAATGCCTCCCAACGCCTCATCCACGGCGTCGTTCATGTTTTTTGCCGCAGAGTTGGAATAGCTGTCAAGGAGGTTCTTTTTTTCTTTCACCACGACCTTGTCTGTAGGCAGGATGCCCGCAGCCTTAAACACTTGACCGAGGCGTTTGGCAACCTCGGTCTTGCCGGTGCCGGGGTTGCCGGTAATGGCGATATGGATACCCTCGCTGGAAGGGTCGACCAAGCCACGCTCCACTCGCTGACGCTGTATTATGGCTTTGCCTACAATCGAGCGTATATCCTTCTTTAGATTTCCAAGGCCCACCATATCATCGAGCGAGGCAAGCACGTCCTCCACTGTGCGCCGTGTCTGAGCTTCCTTCCCCTGAATATCTTCCAGAGTGATTTCAGGGATAGCCGAAGGATCTTCCGCGAGTCGCTGTTTTAGTCGGCTCACCGCCCTTGAATAGACATTGCGCACGTCGCGGGCGTTGCCGAAGTCTTTCAGACGCATATTGTACATATTCTGAAAGAAACTGAGCAACTGCTTGTCGGCCTCCGGCGAGATGGCATATCCTTCCTCGCCGCGCTCTACCATGCCGCGGAAAATTCCGGTGAGTTCATCAGGCTTATAATCGCGGAAATGGATGATTTCATTGAAGCGCGACTGGAATCCGTCATTGAGTTTATTGAGTGCCGCCATATCCTTTTCATATCCGGCGAGAATCATCACGAGCTTGCCACGCTCGTTTTCGGCATAGCGTATCAGAGCGTCCATTGCGTCCTTGCCATGGTCGTTGTTTACGAGTTGATATGCTTCGTCAATGAAGAGTACTCCGCCCATGGCTTTGCTGACCCATTTCTCGACCAGTTTGGCTGTGTCGCCCACATACTGTGATATGAGACTGTCGGCGCCAATTTCCACGAAATGGCCTACAGGCAGAGCTCCAAGTGCGTTGAGGGCATCGCCGAATATTCGTGCCATAGTGGTCTTGCCGGTACCGGGATTGCCGAGGAAAATGAAATGATCCTTTATCCTGGGCTTGCGGCCATCCTTCACATCCTGCTGGATATTACGTGTAATGGTTCTGACCTTGGCCTTTATATCCTCTACCCCGACATACTTGTCAAACTCCGCCATTATTTCATCCAGGCTCTTGCGGATGAACTCGGTGCCGTGCACAAATTCGGGGCCTACCTCATATGCATCTGCGGGCAGATCGAGGGCGGCTGTACTGATATTCTCGGCGCGTCGGCGGGCATTGTGACCGTTGATGCCGAGTGCTGTATTCGGATTTCGCTGGTCATTTACAAATATTCTTTCCAATTTTTCCCTTGCCTCCTGCGACAAAATGCGGTGTTCACGCTCAAGAATATCACAGGCTATGCTGACCATGCCCTGCACTGTAATATCATTGGTCTCAAGAAAATAGCTGATAGGATTCTTCGCTTCCGGATTAGCTTCGAAGAATCGCTTAAGGTCATCGTCACCAATTATCACCACCACCGGCATCTCCTCATCGCTTCGCCAGTCAGCGACATAACGAAGCACACCGTCGAGTTCCACTATCTCGGAAACTTTCTCTGTGGGACAAAGACGATGAGCCTCATCCACTATAATCATGTGAGGATCCGGTATGATCTCATCCTTCTGAAGAGCTTCAATCCATCCCTTATACTCCACCGGCTTTATGATTTCCGGCTCGGAACTATTCAATATGCCCATGTCAGACAACGCTACGGCTATGGCACGCGACACCGACTTCTTGCCGGTTCCCGGATTGCCGGTAATTACGAAGCTCAATGGAAGACGCCCCTTCACACCGCTTTTGCGACACCAGTCGGCTCGTTTTTTTGTCTTACGCATAACCTCCTCCAACTGTTCTACAATAGTATTTTTATCATAGAGTCGGCTCAGCGGACCGCCCTGGATATCGGCAGCCGTATGCGCGTTGTCGGCGAGTTTGTCGCCGCACCACTTGCAGTATCGGGCTATGTCGCGGTTCTTCCGGCCGCATTTATCGCATTTCATTTTCTGTTCTCTGTTTGTTTATAATTGACGGTACGACGGTTGCCCTTGGAATTTGCATAAGTACCTGTGAAAATACGGGCTTCGGCATCAGCCTGCTCCACAGGTTCAAGGCTGAGTGTCACTACCGGATTATCGGGAAGATAAAAAAAGCCGGGTAAGTCGGATTTTTCCTTCGACACCATTACCTGCCGCATCTCGCCGGCCCTGTAATTTATGGTCATGTCAGCCTCCCATCTGCCATCCTTGTTCTGATAAAGCTTTATGGAGCTTGGGGTTCCTTGTACATCTCCCGTGTATGCACCTTCAAACGACCGGGTGACCTCCACTGCTTCGGTGTTGTCATAATTCTTTATTACCCAACCACAAAGGAAGACCCCTCCGGCAGTCAGCGCCAGCATCAGCAGAGCGTTTTTTATCAGACCCGACATGTGCGAATTGGCATAAGCCGTATTCTCATTGATGTCTTTAACCGGATAGTCCAGCCCTTTGCCGGGGAGAAGAATATGGCGTGTATTGAAAGCAAGTCCAGCCCTGTGGCGCTGTTTGATCTCGCTCAAAGTCAAATCGGATGTCCCGAAACGTTTGCCGATCTTAATAAAAATCTTGCGGCCGAAGAAAACCACAGTCAGAAGCAAAAGCACTATGACAAGCCATGGCACTACCGGGGCAAGGAATTTGAACAGCACTTCTGTGAGCGCATACGTTACGATTCCACCGAGCGCCATTCCGAAAATGCCCCCGTCGACACAGCAGATGGCCGCGATGATTCCCAGAATAATGGCGGTCACATGGCCGATGGATTTCATTGCAGCCTCTAACGGTATGCTTCCTGTGGTGACCGAGAGATAACACATGGCGCCACAGACACATAGCATCGGAATGAAACAAAAGAGAATCGCAAGCATCTGCACAGTGCGCACCTTTGCCCATGCCCGTTTGTTGCGCGAAACAGCACCATCGATGTCCGACGCCGGCTGCTTGTTGCACCGTTGCACATAAGAGCTTTTTGTAAGACGGCGGTCAATGAACTCATACATTTCAAGAGTGCGGGCTGTATATGACTTGGCCTTATAATCAGCATTTGGATCTTCCTGAAAGAATAGACCAAGCCAGTGGACAAGGAAATTCTGCTCCTTTTCGGTAAACTTGGAAAGGTTCACCTTGTCAAGATCATCGGGTCGTGTAAATGTATGCCCGTGAAGAGTGACTGGCAGCACACTCCCATGCCATCCGGCCAGAATCTTCAACCCGGCTGTCTCGGCTCCATAAGGCGCTGCTTTCTTCTTGTTGTCCGCCGAATCAAGTTCCATGCAATAGTTGGCATAGCTGATCTGCTTTTGGTACTTCTCTTTGGAAAGCAGGTATGCTTCAAGCATGGAACCCTTGAATTTTCTCCAGTCAACCAGCTCGATATATTCACCTGTCTCAACGCGCAGACATTCCTGCCTGGCAATGAATTCCGCTATCTTTTCAGGTGTTGACAACTGTGTCTTATCAAGCGGCTCATTGTCAAATCCGACACCGGGCAAAATGGCATGATGCACCAGAGCATTGCGATCCACATTCCCGTCATTTTTTGAAAGTATGGTTCTTGCGCGGCCGCACATCACCGGATCAACATTCTCAAGCCACTGCAGGAAGTCACATCTGGACTGATAGAAGAGATAGATGCTGTCGGCCGCCTTGAACGCCTCCAGGTATTCTGTAAGGTTTCGCACATTCCTGCAAACTTTTCCATTATTTTTGACCGGCACAGGATATGGAAGTGTCTTGTCAAGTCTGAACGCCAGCTCAAAAATCAGCGATGCATTCTTGCTTGCGCCCTTGGCGGCAAGGTGTTTTATCTCGCTGCCAAGCCCGACAGCACGGCAGTATGCCCAGATCTTTTCCTCATAACTACCAATAGCATTCTTATAGAAGGCTGCGTTATTGAGAAGTTCCTTGGCAAGTAGCACCTGTGTTGAAATAGCGTCGCCTTTCACACCGTAGAACGGCATGTCGGGAACCAGTTCAAGACAAGCCGCATACAATCCGGTATCGGTATTCGACGGATACTCCATCTCGGTAATCTCGCGCATTCTCAGTGCCATTTCCGGGCGTCCGGCGTCTTCAAGCCAGTCGGCTATCCTGTCGCTGTAGAGATACTTCTTTGCAAGCTCCTGATTGTCCCACATCATTGCACCGAGCTCCTCGTGACTGTGGGCTATGAGATTCTTTTCACCGCTGAAGACAATCCTGTAATCATTGAGCTCATTATCAGATGCCGTGTCATGGTAGATGATCTCACCCGATGCCCATCGTTTGATGTCATCAAAACCGGCCCGTTTCTCTGGATTGTTGCGCGTCAAGGCTTTGATAAGCGAAAGCATATGCTCACTCATCTCCTTACGGCTGGGATAAGGCAATTCCTCGTCGAGTTTCTGACGAACCAGTTTCTGCTCGTCGGCAATGAGCAGTCCCTCACCTCGCCACAGGGCCAGCAACGACATGCCCATCGAATAAAAATCTACCTTGGCATCGACATAAGTCGTTTGCCCGGGAATGTTGATGTATAGTTCCGGGGCTGTGTAAATTTTGGTTCTACCGTCATCGCTGACAGCCCTGCCGTCCTTGTCGAGAATCTTGGCGAAGCCCCAGTCGGCAAGCACAAATTTAGTCCGTGCCTCATCGGTAAACATGAAATTGGCAGGCTTAACATCGCGATGGACAATACCTTTTCTATGCAGAAAATCTATGGCTGCCGTCATCTTCAAAGCAATCTCCTTCAGCTGCACCTCATTGCCTGCCAGTTGCACGGTGGCGAGTGAGCCGCCAGAGCATAATTGCATCACCTCATAATCGAAACTGACACCCGACTGATCGTCATGCCATGTGCCATGGTCAAATATGTCGACCAGCAATCCGCTGCCTCGCAGCTTCATGATTCTATCAAGCACTTCATGATCAGGACTTATGCCATATCGGTATATTTTCAAAGCATAGCGCTTCCCATCCGCCTCCACCTCGAAAATCTTGGCCTCACCAGACTCCTCATAGATGACACGCAAATTGCGATACATCACCTTATTAAGCACAAAAACTGAATAAATTGGCACGTCGTAGCGCTGCGTAGCCCCAGGGGTAATACCTGCAGTGCCTGTATCGCTTTTCTGCGGTCCGCCCTGCCCCCATCCCGGCTTTGCATTTCTAGATGTATCGCTTTTTTGAGGAGGAGTGTCTCCCCATTTCGGACGCTTATGCGATCCGGTGTCGCTCTTTTGCGGCGAGGCGCCCCAGTTGTTATTGCTCATATCGATATCAGTCAATTATAGATTGTTTTGTCTCCACTTCCTTCTCGAAGAATACCCATTTGCCACCAAGCTGGGGCTCGGCACATTCATTAGGACATTTGTGGAAGCAACCGCAGTAATTGCATACCCATCCCTGCTTCACGAGTTCTATTCTGGTAGTGGTAATAATTCGAGCACTGAAGAAATCGCGCTGCTCCTCGGGAGTGGCAGCCGAATCGGGCAACATGGCGTCCATGTGCATCTGAAGTTCAGCCATCTTTGATTTGTATAACTTCATGGCGTCCTCGGCCCTCTGTATCAGGAACTGTTTTCGCTCGCGTGTTCGGGTAACGGGGGCCGGATCATCCGCAGGAGCCGATGGTGGCGGAGGATTGGCGATCCCGGCAAAGAGGTCTCTATAGGCATCAATTATCTGCCGGTCTTCGTCGCTAAGCCTCACACTCCGGTCGGGTGCCTCATTGTATTGATCGGCGGCTTCGGCTTCGCTTATTATCTTCTCCAGTTCCGCCATCTCCCTGACAAGCTGCTCAGCGCGCTGGAAATGCGGATCGAATTTAGCTTCCGTCAAGGCTTTCTGCGCCTGCTCATTGAGCGGTGCAAAGCAGTTCTTACAGAAACTGCGGAAATTGAGCGTTCCGCAATGCGGACATGTTATACCTTCTCGATTGTTGCCGCACTCGGTGCAGAAGCGCATGCCGGGTTCTACAGGAGCACCGCAGAACGTACACCGACCGTTGTCTTTGTCCATTTTATTGGCAGCACGATAGCGGCGGAAGCCAGGCGCTTCCTGCTGATTCCGTTTTTCCTGATATCTGTATTTATCTTTATGAAGTTCCATGGTGGTTGGTCTAATCTCAGTCAAACATTACTCCGGGGTTCATATATGCGGGAGAATTCCATTCGATTGCTCTTTTAGCCAGTTCTGCCTTTTTCGCCGTCCAATATGCGAAGCAGAAGCCCATGCCGCGTGGGATCCCTTTTAGTCCCTTAGCTATCTTGCGTTCTACTTCAGAAATGGCCCTTTCATACTCTTCGCTGCGTTCAACAGGGTCAAACTTAAGATGCCGTCTGTAACGCTTGCAGAAATCCTCCATAGTGACGGAAGTGTCAATATAGTCGCGCAGCATACGAAGCGCTTTATCGTTTGCGGTATCTCCGGGATTCAGCCTTTCTATTTCTTCGCGCACAGTTATGCAGAAACGAGGAGACTCTGTCTCTACCATATGGTCGAGCATCTGATTAAGGAGATTGGCTTTATCGGCAGATGTCTCGTACTCTCCGGGATAAGTGTCGGGTAAAGACAGCATCAGCCCGAAAGCTTCGCGTCCGAGCTCGATGTTCTTCCAGCTGTCACCCATCGAGTTATAGTTTCTGACCATTTTTCTGAAAATGGTTCCCAGTTTCATTATTATTTTATCCATAAAGTCTGTTTTCAGGCATTATCATATTTTTCAGGATTATCCCGGTATTCATTCGGTGTACACCTCTTGAGATTTTTGAAAATCCGATAGAAGGATGATCTGGAGTTGAATCCGCTTTCCTGCGCTATGGTTTCGAGCGGCATGTCGGTGGTGTTCAACAACTCGCAGGCATGTTTTATGCGAAGCTGATTCACATAACTGAAAAATGTAGCCTGCCTGCTATGGTTGAACCAGTTGCTGACATATGTGCGATTGCTTCCTATTTGTCTGGCTACATCGGATATCTTCAATGTGGGTATGAGATACGCCCGTTGTACCAACATCAGGTGTTCGATGCGAATTCCCATTTCATCAGTTTCTGAATTGACATCTGTTGCAGGTTCATTACCTGGCGCTTCTGCCACTGCCAGTTCGGATATGACGGATTCATGGCGATAGATGAAAGATAAAATGAACATCCAGATTATCATGCCACCTATCAGATACACACATTCCAGATAGATATTGACTATCAGACTGTCCGCCACCCAAAGTGTCAAGATAACAAAGAACGATCCTAAAATTGTTCTCAGCCAATTCAGATTTATGTTTTCGTCGTAGGAGAATCGCTCCCTCAGCATTATATGATACTTAGGAATTGTCAACAACGCCCACGCAGCATAATACAGACCATAGACAGCCGACCATCCTACAAGGATGTCATAGAAAACTTCCATACCGGTAGCCCAGAGCAGAACCGGCAGCAGGACGAACGGCGCCTCATGGAGTGCCATCGTCTTATAAGTGAGATGCCCGGGGCGACACAGTTCAATCAGAATAAAGGCATAGAACGGTTCGGCGACCATGTCCATGGATGTCATCAGAATCCAGTTCCAGTCCTTGCCGCTGATTTCATAATTAAGAAAGAAAAGGTCTTTGATGAGTGATACGCTTACTATCACCATCAAAACCATGACCAACCTTGAAAGTGTGTCGGGGCCACGGCGCCAGAAGAACCATGCCATCAGAGCATAGAACATCGTGCACATCCCGTAGGTGTAATAAAGCATTTCTCTCTCCATATCGGTTTACTCAGATTATTTCATTCCAGAAACCTGTCAAAGGGCGTCACCACGAAATCATCAGTTATCTCTAACCTGTGCTCGGAGAAATAAGCATAGTTCATCTTATACCATTGACCGCCAATCTTACCGTAAATCTCGTCTTCGCCGCAGAGCATCAGCACTAAATCAATAACAGTAAGCACCGCGATTGCCATCCCTACAAGACAATAGAGCGCAAGTATGGCTGCTGTAGTTATGATATAAAACGGTGCCGCTACAATGACTGACACGGCATCCAGATTTATGAAGCTCCGGATAAGCATTGCAATTACCGGAAGGCAGAGCACCAATCCGGCTATAATATTTGCTAAAGGTGGATATTTGAAGTCAAAATAATATCCGACCACCCATATAATGAAATAGAGCACGCCAAACAATGGGATCTTTGTCCACCATCCTGCCTTATAGTCATAGTCTCTGTCGGATTGTACGACAAACAGGATATAGTTCGTCAGCTTCATCTGACCGAAAAGGCCCAACGCTATAAGAAATACATAGAGCCATGCCTTTGGCCACCATACATTGTTGATGTCACAAAAGCCAAGCGGATCCGGACTTCCGAATACATACAATATCTCCAATACACCAAGAGCCATCATGCCAAGATAATACAGCCAGAACCATACATTTCCAAACTGTATGTTACCCTTGAGAAACAGGAAAGAGACATAAAGGATGACAAACAGCCAAAGTGCTATCCGGAAGCATCTGTCGGGAGGTAGTAAAGTCCTGTCTTTAAGAATATTGAAATCGGGAAGTGCCTCCATTATGCGGTCGGTGGAGAAATAATACCCCAGACTGCCCCATTTGCCATGGGTCTCGTCGAGGTTAACCCACGCGGGCAATGTTGCGGCCACATCTTCGCTGAATGAAAGCGAGTTGAGTCGGGCGTAACAAGTATCGCCTTTGAATACCACCTTGGCCCAGAATCCGTCGTTCCCGGCATATTCAAGCCGAGCTGACTTGCCGAGCCTGTGCGTGATTTTGGTGTGATTGCCGGGTCGGTTTCTTAGGCACAGTTCTTGATCGGCTACAGTGCAGTATTCCTTGGCATTGCAATATGTCAGCGAAAGCGCCGCCAATATAAGTAGTGTGATGATGCGCTTATACATAATTCTACTTTCTGTATTTGCGATATCAGGTTAAAAGTAGCTTGAAACAAAGTTTTGGCTCCATTATGAAATTCTTAATAGAACCACGCGTTCCTTACTAAATCACAAAATTAGTAAAATTACTTGAACCATCGCTGCTGCATCAAACAAAAGCAGTCCCACATCGTCAATTGCGGGTGCCAAAACAACAATTTATTGTCTCATAATAGTTGTTTCAATGATTTTCAACAACTAAAACTTCTTTCAACTATCCAGCCAGCAATCCATATCAGGAATCAGCAGAATTACATCATGAATCGGCACAAGTTAAGAGACATCAGCATCTAAACAGAGACATGTCTCAAGCATATTGGAATTAAATGGACTCAGTCTGTCTCCAATCTGTTTTTCATTATAGCCTACACCTGAAAGCTATAATAAATCGGGATAAAAGTCTAAATCTGGTGAAGCGGAATGTCAGCGGATGGCTGCGAGGAATTCTGCGCGGAGGGAGGGGTCGGTGGCGAAGCGGCCTGAGGTGGCGATGGTGACAGTGGCAGAATCCTGCTTTTCGACGCCACGCATCTTCATGCAGAGATGTTCGCCCGATATGCTGACCATCACTCCGTCGGTGGGAAGCACCCGTGCTACCGCCTGACAAATCTCGTCGGTCAGGCGCTCCTGCACCTGCAGCCGCCGCGCATACAGATCCACGATGCGTGCAAGCTTGCTCAGCCCGAGTATCTTTCCTTTTGGAAGGTAACCGACCGACACATGGCCGAAAAAGGGCAATATGTGATGCTCGCAAAGCGAGTAGTACTCTATATCCTTCACGATCACCATCTCCCGCTGCTGACACTCAAACACGGCGTCGCCCACAGTCTCTTCGAGCGAACGGCGATAACCTCCCGTGGCATACCACAGCGCCTTGGCGGCTCTCACAGGCGTGCGCAGAAGTCCTTCACGTGTGGAATCCTCGCCTATAATTTCTATGATCTGACGGTAACACTCTGCGAGACGGGCGATAGCCTCGTCATCGCTAAGAGGTTGTGACTGATTGTGCAATTCTACTGATTCCATGCCTTATCAAAGGTTCACCCGGTCGCGCACCACCCGTATCTCTTTGCCATAGGAAGGGAATGCCTGTCGGATCTCGTCGGCGGCGGCCTGAGCCTCCCGCTGTGTGCGGAAATCCCCTACTTTCAGCCGCCAGTATGGAGAGGTATAGGTGACGTATGTGCGCATTTCGGGAAACCGCTCACCGATATTGCGGGCTTTGCTACGGGCTTCGTTTTTGGCTGTGCGCTGATTATTGTCGGAAAACACCTGCACTCTGAAACCGGCAGTCTTGGTGCGGACGGCAGCCACCGACTGGCTGTCGGTCTCGGCGCTTCCCTCCCCTACGATCTTCTCCTGCAGCACCTCTGTGTGCTCCCTGACGATCAGACGCCGCAACGCCTCCGGCTGGACAACTTGGTTGACGCCGTCGGACGTAATGTGACTGACGATATCTACATCGTCCTGACTTCTGGCTACGAGAGCCGAGGCTGCCACCGTGAGTGCAACGGCAAGAGCGCGGAATGTGGTGTCTGAGGTCATTTTCATGCGGCAAAGTTACTACTTTTTTGATAAATTGCAGCCAAAAGCGTCTGATATTTGCAGCCGCCAGATACAAACCGGACCGCCCCGCCGCCGGCGGAACGATCCGGAAATATGATGGCCGTAGCTGACTTACAGTCAGAATGCGGTAACAATGCCCATGAACGACTCAGCGTCGAGCGATGCGCCGCCGATCAGTCCGCCGTCAACATCGGGCTTAGCGAAGAGTGCACGGGCATTGGAGGGCTTGCACGAGCCGCCGTAGAGTATCGAAGTGTTGTCGGCGATCTCCTTGCCATACTTGCCGGCGATGACGCTGCGGATGTGGGCGTGCATCTCCTGTGCCTGGTCGTCGGTGGCAGTCTTGCCGGTACCGATAGCCCAGACGGGCTCGTAAGCGAGAATGAGCTTCGAGAATTCAGCTGCCGACAGTCCGAAAAGGGCGTCCTCGATCTGCGATTTCACGACGTCGAGATACGATCCGTTCTCACGCTGCTCGAGAACCTCGCCGATGCAGAAGATCGGAGTGAGGTTGTTGTCAAGAGCAAGAGCGACCTTTTCCTTAAGAGTCTCGGCTGTCTCGCCGTAATACTGGCGACGCTCCGAATGGCCGAGGATCACGTATGTGGCTCCGGTAGAAGCGACCATTGATGCGCTGACCTCGCCGGTGTAAGCACCGCTCTTATGGTCGGCGCAGTTTTCAGCACCGAGTCCGAGCTTTGTGTCGATCACTGCATTGACCGAAGCCAGATGCGTAAACGGAACGCAGATCACTACATCGCACTCCACTTCAGCGTGCTTGAGAGCCTCATTGACATCTTTTGCCAGGCCTACACCTTCCTCAAGGGTGGTGTTCATCTTCCAGTTGCCTGCTACGATTTTCTTTCTCATATCTATTGTTTAAGATTATTGGATTAATACGTGATTAAGGAAATCTATTAATTTCCAATTGCAAAGTTAGCAATTAAAACAATACGATTGACCGTTACCCCGATAATTCTTTTACCGGCAGAAAATCACCCTCAGAACGGCTCTATCATCGCGGGATTATTTGGCGAATGGGATGGCATTATGTAAATTTGCCGAGACGATCAAACAGACAACTAAAGTTATTTCATATGAACTACCGTAAATGCGGCCACAGCGGCGTATTCCTTCCTGAGATCTCGCTCGGACTATGGCACAACTTCGGCGACATTGACAACTTCGGCAACGCCAGAGCCATGCTTCTTCACGCTTTCGACAAAGGGATCTGCCATTTCGATCTTGCCAACAACTACGGCCCTTCGCCAGGAAGCGCCGAGACCAATTTCGGACGCATCATGCGAACAGAACTGCACACCCACCGCGACGAACTGTTCATATCCTCCAAAGCCGGGCATGAGATGTGGCCCGGAGTGTACGGCAACGGCAGTTCGCGCAAGAATCTCATTGCTTCATGCGATCAGAGCCTCCGGCGCACTGGCCTTGACTATTTCGATGTATTCTACAGTCATAGGTACGATGGCGTGACACCGGTCGAGGAGACAATGCAGGCGCTCGCCGATATAGTACGCAGCGGCAAGGCACTGTATGCCGGCATATCGAAATACCCTCCGACCGAACAACAGACCGCCTACGATCTCCTCCGCCGCTCCGGAACGCCATGCCTTGTGAGCCAGTACAGGGCATCCATATTCGACACAAAGGCGATGAGCTCCAATTTCGACAAGGCAGTGGAAGCCGGGTCGGGTATTGTATGTTTTTCACCTTTGGCACAGGGGCTCCTGACCGACAGATATCTCCATGGTATTCCCGAAGGGAGCCGGGCATGGCGACCTACCGGCTTTCTGAAATCGAGTCAGGTGACGGCAGAGCGTGTAGAAGCGGCCCGCTTGCTCGATATCATGGCAAAAGAACGCGAGCAGACGCTCGCCGCCATGGCTGTTTCATGGCTTCTGGCCGACAGCCGCGTAACATCGGTAATCATCGGAGCCTCTTCTACCGCGCAGATCGACGCCAATCTCCGGGCGCTCGATGCCCGACCGTTTTCGCCGGACGAAATGCGCCTCATCACCGACATAAGCCAGAAAGAGTCGATACAGTTTTAGTTATCCGGCACCGTGTCGGAGAAGAGCGACTGCCGCAGAAGATCATACTTCCTGACGACTTTGCGGAAACGGGCCGCATTGGCATTATCAAGCGGAGCCGTCTCAAGCCGCTCTATCATGACCCGGGAGTTGCGTTCCACCGCCTTGAGAGTGGAATCTCCCATGAAATTTATGAAATCAGTGACAGCCTTGGAAGGGTCGCTCTCAAATGCCGCACGCGCCACGTGAACCCGCATAAAGTTGTAACCGTCGTCGAGCAGATCGATCATCTGACCGTAATCATGCTGTGTGAAGACCGAGTCAGCCTCGATGCTGTCCGCCAGCCGGTCGGCCTCCGAAGCATCATAACGCGCCGTACACGCCGCCGCTGCAATTATCATGGCGCACATAGTCGCCGGAAGAAATATCTTCATATTGCCGTGAAAGAAAATGATGCAACCCCGCAGGCCAAAATGCCGCCGGGTTGCATCATATTAACGTCGGCCGGATGCGGGCGGTTCGTCAGCTCCGCACCGGAAGTGTCATTCCTCTGTCTGCTTTTCAGCGTATTCCTTGAGCAGTTTCTCCTGTACGTCAGAAGGAACGAGCTCATATGAAGCGAACTTCATCGTGAACGACGAGCGTCCGCCGGTAATGGAACTGAGCGCCGTAGAGTAGCTCGACATCTCCTTGAGGGGAACTTTTGCCGAAATCTTCTCGAAGCCGTTCTCGCTCGACATGCCCATGATCATCGCGCGGCGTCCCTGCAGATCACTCATGACGTCGCCCATCACGTCGGCAGGCACCATCACGTCGACATCGCATATAGGCTCAAGAATCTTGGGATTGGCATTGCGGAATGCCTCGCTGAAGGCATTGCGCCCTGCCAGACGGAAGGATATCTCATTGGAGTCGACGGGATGCATCTTGCCGTCGTAGATGCATACGCGGACGTCGCGTGCATACGATCCGGTCAGAGGGCCCTGCTCCATGCGGTCCATCAGTCCCTTCACTATCGCGGGGATAAAGCGTGAATCAATGGCACCTCCCACGATGCAGTCGCATACCACGAGTTTGCCACCCCATTCGAGAGGTATCTCCTGGGTGTCGCGCACCTTCATCACATATTCCTGATTGCCGAACTTATATGATGTGGGAGCGGGCATGCCTTCGGTATACGGCTCAATGATCAGATGCACCTCGCCGAACTGTCCTGCTCCACCCGACTGCTTCTTGTGACGGTAGTCGGCGCGGGCGGCCTTGGTGATCGTCTCGCGGTACGGTATGCGGGGCTCCTCGAAGATGATGGGAAGCTTGTCGTTGTTCTCCACGCGCCATTTGAGAGTGCGCAGATGGAATTCGCCCTGACCCGAGAGAATGGTCTGCTTCAGCTCCTTCGACATCTCCACTTCCCAGGTCGGATCCTCCTCATGCATACGGGTGAGGATGACACTGAGTTTCTCGGCGTCGGCCTCGTTGACCGGCCGTATTGCCCGCTGATATTTGGGTGCGGGATACTTGATGAAGTCGAACGCATAGTCGCAACCCTTGGCGTCGAGCGTATTGCCCGTGCGGGCATCCTTGAGCTTCACGGTGGCGCCGATATCGCCTGCGCAGAGCTTGTCGACCTGTGTCTTGATCTGACCGCACACGCAGTAGATCTGTGCTATACGCTCCTTGCTGCCACGGCTGACGTTGTCGAGGTCGACGCCCGGAACGAGCGTGCCAGACATCACCTTGAAGTAGCTCACCTCGCCGATATGCGGTTCGACAGTGGTTTTGAACATATAGATGCTGAGCGGCCCGTCGCTGTCGGGTTTTACTTCCTCGCCGGCAGAATCGACCGGCGCCGGCATATCCTCCACAAAGGGAACAACATTGCCGAGGAACTCCATCATGCGGCGGACGCCCATGTCCTTGAGGGCGCTCACGCAGAACACCGGGAATATGGAACGGTCAACGAGCCCCTTGCGGATACCCAGACGCATCTCGTCCTCCGTCAGATGCTCCTCCTCAAAGAACTTCTCCATCAGCGACTCGTCGTTTTCAGCCGCCGCCTCCACGAGCTGACGATGAAGCTCCTGGGCGCGCTCGCGCTCCTCTTCAGGAATATCCTCGATGACGGGCACACCGCCATCCGGGCCCCATGAATACTTCTTCATCAGAAGCACGTCGATCATGGCATTGAAGCCTGGGCCGACGTTGAGCGGATACTGGATAGGCACGACCTTATTGCCGAAGATCTCGCGCATCTGCTCTATGACGTTGTCGTATTCAGCTTTCTCGCCGTCAAGCTGGTTGAGAGCGAAGATCACCGGTTTGTTAAGCTTGGCACATGTGCGGAAAACATTCTGCGTGCCCACTTCAACTCCGTACTGAGCGTCGACGAGGATGAGTCCTGTATCGGTGACATTGAGAGCCGTGATGGCGTTGCCGACGAAATCGTCAGCTCCCGGGCAGTCGATCACATTGAGTTTCTTGCCGAGGAATTCAGCATAAAAAATACTTGAGAACACGGAGTAGCCATACTCCTTTTCCACGGGGAAATAGTCGCACACCGTATTGTTGGCTTCGACTGTACCGCGGCGTTTTATCACTCCACACTCGTAGAGCATCGACTCCGCGAGTGTGGTTTTACCCGAGCCCTTGCTACCGAGAAGGGCAATGTTTTTGATTTCGTTGGTCTGATAAACCTTCATGTTATTAGAGGTGTTTTAATAGTTTTTCATTGATGTGCATCTCTATGCACCGGAATTTGGGAGTGCAATGTAGGAATAATCCACGGAAGAGAGCCAAATGAACGATATGTTTTACAACATAATTTTGAAAATTTCATAATGATTAGAGTTCCGGACAACTGCCAGAAGGCATTTTGGCACTATATTTGCAAGGTAAAAACAGTCGGTGAAACTCCAGCTTGCGGAATGATGATCCGTGCTCCTCTCTTCTTCACATCATCGACTTTACCAAACTACAATCCATATTCAACAACAGAATCCTTCACGAGACTCCACAGATGAACAAAGAAATAGTGACCGTAGGCCAGATCGAGATCGACAATTCATCAAAAATGGCCGAACCCGACTTCAACAATCTGCCTCTGCTTACCACCCGGGATCTTGTATTATTCCCGGGCGTGACAATACCTATCAGTCTCGGACGTGAATTTTCGCGCGAGCTTGCCAAAATGGCAGCCGAACGCCACACTTATATCGGCGTAGTCGCTCAGACTGATCCCGAAGTGGAATTCCCCACCGATCAGCTATGTGACTACGGCGTGATGGCCGAAGTGGTGAAGGTGCTTGAGATGCCCGATGATAAAACCACAGCTATAGTGCGTGCGCATGGCAAATTCAGGATCCTCGGCGTCAGAAGCATGGATTCTATTCCTGGAGCTCTTGAAGCCTCTGTGAAACCCATACGCGAGACTTCGGCACGCATGACAGACAAGGAGATGGTGGCGCTCGTAAACACCGTCAGGGATACCGCGGTGAAAATAGTGAAGAAAACCACGGAAGCGCCTCCAGAGATGGTGCTTAACATCGTTGACATTTCCGATCCGACACTGCTCATCAACCTTATCGCCACACATATGCCGCTCCCCGTAAGTGCAAAGACAGAGATCCTTGCCACGCCGCGCATAAAGGAACGCGCCTACCGCCTCCTTACCAACATGGCCCGCAGCGAGCAGATGCTCGACATAGCGCAGAGCATTCATGACCGCACACGCCAGAAAATATCGGATCAGCAGCGTAATGTGTTCCTGCAACAGCAGCTTGAATCGATACGCGAGGAGCTTTATGGCGACGAAGGACCCGACGCCGACGCAGCCAACCTCCGCAAAAAAGCGTCGGAGCTGACCATGCCCGAGACGGTAATGAAGATTTTCGAGCGCGAACTGTCAAAACTCTCGCGCTATGCTCCCCAGAGCCCCGACTATTCGGTGCAGCTCTCCTATCTCGAACTCCTGACCGACCTCCCCTGGGGCAAGACTGACGAGCCGGTCACTGACATAGCTCATGCACGCGAAGTGCTCGACGCCGATCATTTCGGCCTGGCCCAGCTGCATCAGCTGCGGGGCCGCGTGGGCCGAGGTGCCGCCGAGAGCTGGTGCTTCCTTGTCAGCGACAACACCGCCGAGAGCGTCCAGAAGCGGCTCAAGTTCCTCTGCTCCACCTCAGACGGCTTCGCCGTGGCGCAGT
>CALHWU010000195.1 GCA_938039795.1 uncultured Muribaculaceae bacterium | reverse complement strand
CTTCCTGCGGCTTCTGCGCCTGCCGGCTGAGGTGCAGCTCGGTCTGCGCGACAAGCGCCTTGACATGGGACATGCCCGCGCGCTCCTTTCGATCGACGATCCGACTATGCAGCTTAAGATATACAAACGTATTATCAAGGAGGGGCTGTCAGTAAGGAAAGTGGAGGATCTGGTGAAATCCATACGTGAAAACCGGGAGGAGGATGGCACCGACAAGAGCAAAGGCTCGCTGTCGAAAGATTTTGAACTGCTCCGCAACCATCTGTCGAGCAAATTCATTACGCCTGTACATTTTTCATGTTCAGCTTCCGGAGCGGGTAAAATCACTTTCAGCTTTAAGAGCGAGGATGAACTTGAAAGATTAATTACTATCTTTGATGACGTAAAAGCCCACGAGGGCTGACCTGTCAGAGTCGTCTTTATGTAAATAGTCAGATAATATAAAGAAATACAGTGGAATAAAGATGCGTAGAGGATGCGTAGGCAATAAAAGGATCTTTAATCCTATGGCTTCGGCAGCGATGATTTTTACAGTCATCGCAATGCTGTTGTGTCCTTTTAACATTTTTTGTCAGAATACTCGTCCCGTTAAACCGGTAAAGCGTCACCATAAGATTGAATTGCCAGATTCCATAGCTTTAAGTCAGCCGGTAAAACTTCCTGCGGAAGTGGTGGCCGATTCGATTAAAGCTATAGGGAATGACAGTCTGGCGGTGACTCCTGTCGACTCGGTGGAAATAGTCGATTCACCTATGATGACAATGCTTCCCGACTCCATCAAGGATGCAGCCGGAATCAACCGCAATCTAAGGGAGTTCAATCCCGATCCGATGAGAGCGGTCTGGATGTCGGCTTTGTTCCCCGGTCTCGGTCAGGTATACAACCGTCGCTACTGGAAGCTGCCGTTAGTAGCGGCCGGGTTCATGGGGCTCGGATATGGAGCTTCATGGAACAATTCCATGCTCAAGGACTATACGCGTGCCTACAGCGACATAATGGACAACGACCCGAACACCAAAAGCTACATGGATTTCTTCCCCTCTACCATCAAGGAGGAGGATCTCGACAAGACGTGGCTTACCAACATATTGAAATCACGCAAGGATTTTTACCGTAGAAACCGCGACCTGTGTATTATCTCCATGGTGGGAGTATATCTGCTGGCTATGGTCGACGCTTATGTCGATGCATCGCTGGCCCATTTCGATATATCTCCTGATATCTCCATGGAGGTGGCGCCAGCCGTAATACCCGACACGCGCACGCGACCCGGACTCGGGCTGCAATGGGCATTGCGATTCTGACAGTGAATATCACCGCTATAGTTGACTGACTCATGAAGAAACCTGTTATCACACTATTGACCGGACTGCTCATGCTGACTGCATCGGCTAAAGGGCTTTCCATACTCGACATCAAGCATTCGATCACCGACGACAATATTATAGCACCGGAGAGTTTTGAGACGAAAACCCGTGAACTTCAGGAAAATTTCTATCTCAAGCATTTCGCTACGCGCGCAGCTGATGCCGGAAATGTTCCGGTCAAGGGCAATCCCGCAGAGTATGAGGAACTGTTGAGTCAGCTTCCGGCAGAGATCGAGCTGCCCTACAACTCTATCGTGGGCAACTATATCGACATGTATCTGGTGAAACGGCGCGATCTGGTGGCCGACATGCTTGCCCTCAACAACTATTACGGCAACATATTCGTCGAGGAGCTTATCCGCGAAAAGCTTCCTCTGGAACTGCAGTATCTTCCGGTCATAGAGTCGGCTCTAAATCCCAACGCAGTATCACGGGCAGGAGCCTGCGGGCTATGGCAGCTTATGCCCACGACAGCCACCGGACTGGGACTTGAGGTGAATTCACTCGTCGACCAGCGGCGCGATCCGCGTCTTGCTTCGCGCTATGCGGTGCGCTACCTCAAGCAGCTTTACGATATATACGGTGACTGGTCGCTTGCCATAGCAGCATACAATTGCGGCCCCGGCAACGTCAATAAGGCTTTGCGCAGAGCCGGAGGATCCGGCAAGAAAGATTATTGGGAGATCTATAACTTCCTGCATCCTGAGACACGCGGTTACGTTCCCGCTTTCATAGCCGCGAATTTTGTGATGAACTATTACGGTAAATACGGCATCCGCCCCACACTTGTCAGGCAGAAGCTGATAACCGACACTGTTCTGGTCGACAAGCGTGTGCACTTCGACCAGATAGCTCAGGTGCTGAATATTCCCGTAGAGGAGATCCGGATGCTCAACCCGCAGTTCCGCAAGGATATAATTCCGGGCGACAACCATCCGTACGCTCTCGTGCTTCCCTCGCAGCAGGTGTTGAGCTATATAATGAGCGAGCAGGCCATACTCGACATGAATTCCGACTCCTATGCGAGGCGCACTCATGTGGAGCCCGGCGAGAGTCTGGAGCGGCAGCCCGACGGATCATTTTTCGTGACGCGCATGGTCAGCAAGACCCATACGGTGGGCCGAGGAGAGAATCTCCGCTCCATTGCCCGCAAATACGGTGTCAGCGCTACTGACATCAAGCGTTGGAACAATATGCGGAGCGGCAAGGTGCACCGCGGCAAGAAACTCAAGATCCAGACTTATGAGAGGGTGAGAGTACGGGAAGATTCCACTTCCATGGCTTCAGCCGACAGCCAGTCTGTAAAGGATGGCGTGCACCCCGAAGTAGCAAGTGCGGACATGACACGCAACGATGCACCCGAGACGAAACAACCGGCTGCGCGTTCTGAAAAGAAAGTAGAGAAAACGGCTAAAAAAGCTGCTTCCGCTAAAGCTGCTACTACTTATAAGGTGCGCCGAGGTGACAATCTCAGCAAGATTGCCAAGCGTTTCGGCACTACTGTCGCGGCCATTCAGAAGGCCAACAGCATGTCGGGTACGCGTATCGACATCGGCGACAAGCTTAAGATTCCGGCCCGGCGTCGTTGAAGCCATCCCTGTAGGCGACATTTCTTAAAATCTTAAATAATCATGAAAAGCTGTGTTTGTGCGTGGCTTGCATTGTCGGCCGCTTTGTTTTCGGCGTCACTGACCGGATGTTCCGACAGGAAAGCCAAGGAAATTGAGCATAAGGATATACTCGTAGAGGATGTGGAGATCACCCCCGAACCGCTGATCGGGCGTACGCTCTCGATGAACAGAGCAGGCGATTACCTGCTGATTATGGACAACAAGATCGATTCGATGGCGCATCTTATCGACGTAGCCCGAGGCCGCTATGCCGGTAAGTTCGTCGCGAAGGGCGGCGGTCCCGGTGAATTCGGCAATACAGTGCTGTTTTCGACGATCCCGGGTCGAGATGACGCTTTCACGTTGCTTCGCGCCGACAACAGGGATCTGTATCTTGCGGAGGTGAGGGGCGTCGACAGTCTGTATCTTGCATATACCCGCATATTGAATCTTCCGGGCGCATGGTCCGTGGGGACGCTCGCCGATGGCGGCTATATAACTACCGACGGGTACGTGGAGCATCCCGAAATATTCACTATGTTCGACAGCGAGGGACGTGTGACCGGCCGTTATGGCGACCGCATGCCTGATGCGAAGGCCGTAGAAGCCGGTAATGTCGCGATGACGGCCGCTTATCAGTTTGGATTTGTCGTATCGCCCGACGGCACGAAAGTCGCTGCCATATCAGCGGGCGACGAAGCTGCTGCCTTTTTCCGTCTGGAAGCCGATACGCTCCGGACTGTCAACCAGTTCTGCAACCATTCGATGAAATATCAGTTTGTCGACGGTCAGTCTTTTGTCGACGGCAACGATGGAGGTAAGGTGACATTCCTTGAAGGCTGCGCCGACAACGACCGCGTATATATACTTTATGATGGCAGGAATTTCAGTGATTCCGACTGGAACGGAAAGATGATCTGGGTCTACGACTGGGATGGCAACAAGGTAGGGGAATATAATCTGTCGCGCAGCCTGCGTGCTCTGACGGCTCCAGATGAGACCGGACGCATATATGCCATCAGTCAGGACGGATCTGATCCGATTCTTGTAAGTTTTTCTGTAAGATAATGCATATGAGTGCAGCGGCGACTATTTTAACTAAAATTAAACTGATTGACGCTCCGTATGCATCTGTTTTAATTGTATATTTGCAGAAACAATAACCAAAAATTTCGGTTAACCAGTATCTATACCTTAAAGAATCAGAAAATGGACATTAACAGTATCATGAGCTCCCTCGAGGCCAAGCACCCGGGTGAAAAGGAGTATCTGCAGGCTGTGAAAGAAGTGCTGATGTGTGTGGAAGATGTCTACAACCAGCACCCTGAGTTTGAAAAGGCCCGCATTGTAGAGCGTATGGTCGAGCCCGACCGCATCTTCACGTTCCGTGTCACATGGACCGACGACCGCGGCGAAGTGCAGACCAACCTTGGCTACCGCGTACAGTTCAACAACGCCATCGGCCCGTATAAGGGCGGTATCCGCTTCCATGCGAGCGTCAACCTGTCGATTCTGAAATTCCTCGGTTTCGAGCAGACTTTCAAGAACGCTCTCACCACCCTTCCGATGGGTGGCGGCAAAGGCGGCAGCGACTTCTCTCCTCGTGGCAAGAGCGACGCCGAGATCATGCGTTTCTGCCAGGCGTTTATGCTCGAACTCTGGAAGAATATCGGAATAGACCGTGACGTTCCTGCCGGCGACATAGGCGTTGGAGGCCGTGAGGTGGGTTACATGTATGGCATGTACAAGAAGCTCCGCAACGAGTGCGACGGTTCGATGACCGGCAAGGGCCTCGATTTCGGCGGATCGCGTATCCGTCCGGAAGCTACGGGCTTCGGCGCTCTCTATTTCGTGCAGAGCATGCTCGCTGAGAAAAACGACTCCATCAAGGGCAAGACTGTTGCCGTCAGCGGTTTCGGCAATGTGGCATGGGGCGCGACCCTCAAGGCCAACGAGCTCGGCGCAAAGGTTGTGACCATCTCCGGTCCCGACGGATACATATATGATCCGGAAGGCGTGAGCGGCGACAAGATCAACTATATGCTCGAACTCCGTGCCTCGGGCGAGGATATCGTGGCTCCATATGCAGAGCGTTATCCAGAGGCTACTTTCTATCCCGGCCGCAAGCCTTGGGAGCAGAAGGTCGACATAGCTCTTCCCTGCGCCACTCAGAACGAGCTCAACGGTGATGATGCCCGCCAGCTCATAGCCAATGGCGTTGAGATGGTGGCCGAGGTATCCAATATGGGTTGCACCCCGGAGGCTATCGACGCATTCATCAGCTCCCGCACGACATATGCTCCAGGCAAGGCAGTGAATGCCGGCGGTGTGGCTACATCCGGACTTGAGATGAGCCAGAACGCCATGCATCTGCAGTGGAGCGCCGAGGAGGTCGACCAGAAACTCCACGGCATCATGCGCGACATCCACGGGCAGTGTGTGAAATACGGCACTGAGCCCGACGGATTCATCAACTATATGAAGGGCGCCAATATCGCCGGCTTCATGAAGGTTGCCAACGCCATGATGGGACAAGGTGTGATTTGATTGGTTTAATTTATATTTAGCATTTACGCAATGAATGAGGCCGCGCTGCATGGGTTGCAGAGCGGCCTTTTCTCTGTGTGCTTCAGATAGATCCGATGATCATGGAGTTGGCATCGTCTATTGCTGACGTGTCAAGGCTCGCAAGGTAAATTTTCGTTGTTGCCTCTGAATCATGCCCCATGCCCTCGCTGATGATGCTGAGAGGCACTCCCTTTTCACGTGCCACCGATGCCCAGCTGTGGCGGGCGCAATACATGGTGAGTGTCTGGCGGGAATCGACGAGGGCTGCTACTTTCTTTAGACTGGTGTTGATCGCGAACGAGGCGTTGCGGTAGGCTTGCCTCTCGTTGATGTTCTGACGTGTGATGATCGGAAGGAGATATTGTGTGGGGTTACATGGATATTTGTCGACTATAGCCTGCATTTCGCTTGTCCATCCTACGGTCAGTTGCTGGCCGGTCTTGCGTCGCCGGTAGGTGATATGGCCCTCTGAGAGATCCGATTTTCTTAAGAATGCCATGTCAATAAAACTCATGCCCCTTAGGAAGAAACTCATCATGAACATATCGCGCGCGTAATCGAGTTTTGGCTGGCATGAGAGCTTGAGCGACCTTATCTGGCTGATAAGAGTTATCGGAAGCGCTCTTTTTACGGTTTTGCCGATGCCGGTATAAACGTGCCTGAAAGGTTGCCGGCTTTCAAAAGATCCCTCTTCGGCGGCGCGGTTATATACCGCCCGGAGCACTCTCATATAGAACGACGAGGTATTGGGGGCTATGCCGTTTTCCCATAGTGAGGCTTCGTATTGGCGGAGCATTTCAGGGGTTATTGAGCATATTCTTACGTCTTTTTGCTGACGGAACCGGCGGAAGCTGTTGAGGGTGGTCCGGTAGATCTCTGCCGAACGCATCTTGCCAAGAAGCTGCAGATCACTGATCTTACGTTCCATATATCCGAAGAGAGAGTACTCGCGTGTATAGCGTGAAAATTCATCGACGATATCGGATGTGGAGAATGGGAGCGCCGAATTCTCCAATCGGTGTATAATGCGCGTGATTTGCTCCACATCATGTCGGACACCCTCTCTGGTTTCGGTAAGAAGCGACATGCGACCGGGAATCGTGCTGTCTGCCGGGAAAGAGGCATTCTTGTCCCATTCCCATGCATAAAGCCGATAGCCGCTCGCTATCATCAGTGGTTTACGGTCGTGAATTACCTGATAGGCTATGCGCCCCGGCTGCATTGAGTCGCGTGCAGGTCTGAACTTTACTTTGATTGAAGTCATGTGGTAGTCGGTTTAGATATCTTTTCGTAGTAAAGATATGCAAATCGCTTCCAAAAGTGTGCGAAAACCGGGTGCGGGTCTCGCGTGATGTCAGCGCATGAACCGGCTACGGAAGTTATCGATGACCTCCGACTGTATGCGTGATCCGGCTATCCGGTTAAGTCCCATGTATAAAAATGTACCGACGGCAAGTTGTCCGATGACAAGAATGAGGGGAGATCCGGTCAGCCATGTCAGCATAGCTGCGATTGTCACCGATATAAGTGCGGTGGCGGCGTAGGGGAGCGAGTCGCAGATAAACTGCCATGAGGTGCGTCCGGAGAGCCGGGCAGCTATCACGAGCGTTATGGCCCATGTCAGAACTGATGCTCCGATCTGTCCCCACAGAAGTATCGCGATGCCGAGAGTCGGATCATCGGCAGTCTCAAGAGTTATATACGGCCACGTAAGGGCTATCGCTATCAGTGCGGCCGAGTCGCGTATCAGTTCGGTGACGACGATCAGCCGCGCGCGTCCCAAAGCGAGCAGGTAGTTGTTGTAGAGACTGCTCAGCACCGTAAATATGCCTCTGAGCATCAGGAGCTGGAAAAGATATATCGCAGCATCCCATTTCGGACCGAAACAGAGATGGAAGAGGGCAGTGGTGATGATTATCGCCAGACCGCAGCAGGGAAAGAGCAGGTAGGATGTGAAGCGGTTCATCTTCGCGGTAGATGAGGCGAAGCGCTTGGGATCGTCCTGAAACTGCGACAGGGCCGGAAGAAACGACTGGGTGAATATCGCTGTCAGCGATGATATGCCCATGTTGCTCCATTTGTCGGCCTGGGTATAGTAGCTCAAAGGAAGAACTCCGGCCCGCATTCCTATGATAAAGGCATAGATGTTTTTGAAGAGGATATTAAGGAAAGCTCCGCCCATCATTCCCGAACCGACTTTGAAAAATGCTTTGAGCGACCTGAATGATACGCGCATAAGCGGCGTCCAGTGGCCGGTGGCCCACAATACGATTGATTTTACTGCGGCAAGTATCAGTGTCTGCCATACGAGGGCCCATACCCCCATGCCCTCCACAGCCATCCATATGGCGGCGACCGAGCTGATGATAAGGCCAAGGGCGTTGCTGACGGTGATCATCTTCACCTGCATGCGCTTCATTAGGCGGTTGGTCTGCACGATGGCGGTGGCGTTGATTACGAAAGCAAGAAACGCCACGCGGGCCACCGAGATGATGCGCAGATCGTTCTGGAATATGCGGGCTATCAGCGGGGCGAAGAAGTATAGTAAGACGTATATGGCGGTAGCCACAGCCATATTTAGCCAGAATACAGAACTGTAGTCGAGGCGGCTGACGCGTTTCTTCTGGATGAGCGCCGACGAGAAACCGCTGTCGACGAACAATGCGGCGAAAGCGGCAAATACCATCACTGCGCCGAGCAGACCGAAATCATCCTTCGGGACCTCGCGGGCCAGCACTATGCCCGTGACTGTATAGAGCGCCATCGACAGTATCTTGTCGATGGCGTTCCATTTCACGGTGCCGGCCACGCGGCGTTTCATTTCGGCCTGCCGGTCCATTTATTATTCGTCGGTTGGGTCGATAGGGGATGTCTTGACGCCGACCGAACGGTTTTTGATCGTCGGCTTTCCTTTGTAGTACACCGTGCCCGATCCGGCTCCCATAACTGACAGCTCATCCTTGGGATTGCAGCCGATAGATCCGGTGCCCCACAGGCTGCATTTGACTGTGTTGGCCGTCAGTGCGTCGGCCTGGATATTACCTTTGCCGGTAGTGGAAAGTTTGGCATGATCGGTCGAACCGTAGATGGTGATGGTGCCGTTGCCTGTATCAATTGATGCGTCGACCTGATTTGCTTTGACGTTGCGCACGAGCATATGCCCGTTGCCTATCACGCGCGCCTTGAGTTTCGGGCCGGGTGCGAGGCTGACTACTCTTACGAGCGAATCGCCGGAGTTCTCTACTTTCGAGAGGAAATTGGAGTAGACGGTTACGGTAGGCAGTCCTTCGTATTTACCGTTCTCTTTGGTGGCAAGCTGAATCTCGAGTTTCGACTTTCCAGGCACGAAGTATATCGCCGAAGCCAGTTCGGGCGATGTGTTGAACACCGCTTTGCCTGCCGAGTCGGGATTGCATTTATAGTCAACATTGATGCCGTCGGTCACTTTGAGTTCTGTGAAATCCTTCACGTCGAGCTCGTAGCGTGTCGGTTCGGCCGCGAATGATGTAATGGTCGCGGCTGTCAAAAAGAGGGTGATGAGATTTCGTTTCATATCTGTATTGTTGGGTTGCGTTTTATTTCCTGAGTCGACAGTTGCTTTTCCACCTTGTCGAGAATTGCCGACAGTTCTTCATAGGTCGAAGCCCGAAGCATGGCTATGCGGGTGTCGCGGAAATTGGCGATCCCCTTGAACAGCGGCGATGCGGCCAGATGGCGGCGGATGTGGAGTATGCCGCGGTATTCGTCGATACGCTCTATGCTCTCGGCTATCTGGCGGCGGAGTATGGCGAATTTGTCGGCATCGGTGATCTCCGGCTCCTCGCTACCCTCGACAGCGGCTTTCATGGAGCGGAAAATCCACGGGGCGCCTATCGAGGCGCGTCCTACCATCACTCCGTCGACGCCGTAGCGTGTGAACGCTTCGAGAGCCTCCTGTCCGGTGGTGATGTCGCCGTTGCCTATGAGGGGGATGGTGAGCCGCGGGTTCTCCTTCACCCGGGCTATCATCTCCCAGTCGGCGCGACCGGTGTACATCTGCGCCCTTGTGCGGCCATGGACGGTGAGGGCGCGTATGCCGCAGTCCTGCAGCTGTTCGGCCAGAGTGGCGATAATACGGTGGTCGGCGTCCCATCCGGTGCGTGTCTTTACTGTCACCGGCAGACTGACGGCTTTTACCACGGCCGAGGTTATTTCAAGCATCTTTGGGATGTCGCGGAGCATCCCTGCGCCTGCTCCCTTGCCGGCCACTTTTTTGACAGGACATCCGAAGTTGATGTCGATCACGTCGGGATGGGCCTGCTCGACAATGCGGGCAGCCTCTACCATCGAGTCGGTGTCGCGCCCGTAGATCTGGATAGCGGCGGGGCGTTCGGCCGGTTTGATGGCGAGCTTGCGGGTGGTGGCGGCGATATTGCGGATCAGGGCGTCGGCCGACACGAATTCTGTATAGGTGAAGTCTGCTCCCTGCTCCCTGCATATGAGCCGGAACGATTCGTCGGTGACATCCTCCATCGGGGCGAGGAGCACCGGACGCGGTCCTAATTGTATATCACCTATCTTCATCAGTCACGAAATTAATGCAATATGGGTAATTATCCAAATGATTTGCCTTTTTTGATACAAATGGCTCCAATAAGGTGTCAGCGTAATGTGAGGGTCGACAGCCGGTCAGGTGCAATCAGAGGCAGAAGAGCGTCGAAATCGTCGTGGCTGATACTTTCTACGGCGCGACGCTGATCGGCGACGGTCATCACTTCGCCACGCAGCAGGAAGCTGCGGGCAGCCGACAGCACTGAATTCTCGCGTTGCTCCGAAGCTACAGTGAGCTGACCCGACAGCTGGCGCTTTGCCTGAAGGAATTTCCGTTCGGTCAGTCCGTCGGATGCCAGGCGTCCGAGCGTCCGTCGCATGATGTCAAGGCAGCGGGGATGGTTGTCGGGATCGCATCCGAAATATATCGTCAGCAGGCCGCAGTCGGAGTAGAGCGTGAGCGATGATTCGACGGTGTAGACCAGTCCGCGGCGTTCGCGCAGCTCCAAGTTGAGCTGTGAGTTCATTCCGGGGCCGGCCAGTATGTTCGAAAGCAGCGACAGTGCATGCCGGCTTCTGTCAAAAATTCCGCCGGTGACTACACCGTTAAGAGTATGCGCCTGATGCAGGGAGTCGTCGCGGTCGATATTGAAGCGCGATGCCGTCACTTGGTTTTGGAGAGCACGTAGCGCTACAGAATGGCGTGTAAAGCGAGCGAATGCCTCTGTCAGCAGGCAAAACACACGTTCAGGCCTTTCCGCTCCTGAATAAAACAGTATTGAGGTGTCGACGGTGAAATGCTGTTCAAGCCATTGGCGGCACTTTTCAGGTGTGAAAGCTGCCAGAGTGTAGGAGGATCCCAGTATGTTGTGGGCCAGTGGCGAACCTGCAAATATGATCTCGTCGAAATCGTCGTAGATCGCCTCGGCAGGGGAGTCAAGGTAAGAGTTGATCTCATCTTCGACCACTGACCGTTCCTTGTCAAGCTGAGCCGGAGGAAACACTGAGTCGGTCACCAGATCGGCTATCAGATCTGCCGCACGGCGCAGGTTGCCTTTCGGGAATATGCTGTATACAGTCGTCTCCTCCTTGGTGGTGAATGCGTTCAGCTCGCCTCCGACTGATTCGAGGCAATTGACGATATGACATGCACGGCGCCTGCGTGTGCCCTTGAAGATCGTGTGCTCCACAAAATGTGCGAGACCTTCCTCATCCGGCTGTTCGTTGCGGCTTCCGGCTCTGACGGCCATACCAAAATACTCCACATCCCCGGAGCCGGGAATGTGGAGAAGTCGCAGCCCTGTCGGAAGGGTCATGTAGTGTATGGCCTGATAGCTCTCTTCAGATTTGCAGTGAGCTTTCATTGCGGTTTTTGGCGCCTGATCACTGGATGCCGCTGACGGTGGCGTTGCGGTCGATCTTGGCGACGAGTCCCTGAAGCACCTTGCCCGGACCTACCTCGACGAATTCTGTAGCGCCATCGGCTATCATGTTCTTGACGGTCTGTGTCCAGCGCACGGGGGCTGTCAGCTGTGCCACGAGATTGGCTTTGATCTCCTCGGGGTCGGTATGCGGCTTGGCGTCGACGTTCTGATAGACGGGGCAGATCGGAGTGTGGATCTCGGTGCGGGCGATAGCTTCGGCCAGTTCAGCGCGTGCGGGCTCCATGCAGGGTGAATGGAATGCACCTCCAACCTTGAGTTTGAGCGCGCGCTTAGCACCGGCTTCAAGCATTTTGGCGCAGGCGGCGTCGATGGCCTCGACTTCGCCGGAAATCACGATCTGGCCGGGGCAGTTGTAGTTGGCGCATACCACCACGCCGGGCACTGATTCGCATATTTCCTCCACTTTCTCGTCGGGAAGCGCGAGTACGGCGGCCATGGTGGAGGGTTTCATCTCGCAGGCTTTCTGCATGGCCATGGCGCGGGCAGCCACGAGCTTCAGTCCGTCCTCGAAGCTGAGAGCTCCGGCGGCTGTCAGTGCGGAGAATTCGCCGAGCGAGTGTCCGGCCACCATGTCGGGGTTGAAGTCGCTGCCCATTGTCTTGGCAAGAATCACAGAGTGAAGGAAGATGGCGGGCTGGGTCACCTTGGTCTGCTTGAGGTCTTCGTCGGTGCCGGCAAACATTATGTCGGTGATGCGGAAGCCAAGTATCTCGTTGGCTTTCTCAAACATCTCATGCGCTGTGGCATTGTTGTCGTACAGGTCTTTGCCCATGCCGACAAATTGGGCACCTTGGCCCGGAAAAACAAATGCTTTCATAAAAAAACGTTTATGTTTCGTTTCTGATTGTTCGTTTTGACGGGTGCAAATTTACTACAAAAAAGTGAGATACGGAAGTCTGAACACGCAAGGACGGTATTTAGGGGAGGGTCACGGCTTGTCGACCGGTCGCATGTCGGGCAGGAATGCGGCCACAATACCTAGCAGCGGAAGAAGGGTGCTGATGTGGAAAACGAACTGGATGTCGGTCATTTCGGCAAGCCATCCGAAGAAGGCTGCGCCAATGCCTCCGAGTCCGAACGAAAGGCCGAAGAAGAGCCCGGCGATGGTGCCGAGGTGGGCCGGTTTCAGTTCGGTGGCAAAAACGAGTATGGCCGAGAATGCCGATGAGATTATAAGCCCGACCAGCACCGCGAGAATAACCGTCATGGCGAGACCGACGTATGGCATGCACAGAGCGAAGGGGGCGGCTCCGAGTATCGAGCACCAGATGACGTATTTGCGGCCTATCTTGTCGCCGGCGTAGCCCCCGGCTATGATGCCGACCGCTGACGCTGCCAGAAAGGCGAACAGGCAGAGCTGGGCGTCGCGGATCGAGATGCCGAACTTGTCGATGAGGAAGAATGTGAAGTAGCTGTTCATGCTCGCCAGAAAAAACTGTTTGGAGAAGGTCAGCAACACGAGCACTACCATGGCCCATCGGATCTGACGCTGCGTCAGATCCAATGATTTGCGGGCATCGGATAGCCGGGCCGACATGCGGCTCGCTATGCTTCGCTGATACCACCGGCCCACCCACGTGACGACGGCGGCGCCGGCCACAAGAGCAAGAGCGAACCATATGACGGCTCCCTTGCCGTGGGGCAGTACGATCAGAGCGGCCAGGAGCGGGCCGATGGCGGTCCCTCCGTTGCCTCCAACCTGGAAGATCGACTGGGCGAGGCTCTTGCGGCCACCGGCGGCGATCTGCGCCACGCGCGATGCCTCGGGATGAAATATCGAGGAGCCCATGCCTACCACGGCTACAGATCCGAGAATGAATTCGAAACTGTCGGAAAAAGCCAGAAGCACCAGTCCTGTCAGCGATATGCACATGCCGCAGGTGAGAGCGAACGGGCTCGGATGGCGGTCGGCATATCGTCCGACAAAGGGCTGGAGTATCGACGACGTCATCTGAAAGACAAACGTTATGATGCCGATCTGAGTGAATGTCAGTCCGAAATCGTCCTTTAATATGGGGTAGATCGACGGAATGACGGATTGCACCGCATCGTTGAGCAGATGAGCTATGCTGATAGCGAATAGTATGGAGAAGACAGTCTTGCTTGAGTCGGTAGATGTAGCCATAGGTTTCCTGACGTCATAAAAATGCCGACAAAATTACCGATTTTTTCCGTATCGCGCCAACAATATGAAAAAAGTGTGGCAAATATGGCAAAAGAGTCGTTATCTCGCGGAGATTGGCTAAATTTGCCGAAGAGATATATATGACCGGTCAGATGGAGCAGCCACGGCAGCAGGAGATACAGCCACATAAATCCGACGGCATCCGCACGGCGTTCGGCGCCATGGGGGTGTATGG
>CALHWU010000194.1 GCA_938039795.1 uncultured Muribaculaceae bacterium | reverse complement strand
GGGAGATGAACACACTCAACGGACGCCCGACAATAATCATGAACACCCCGATCAGCAGTGATACAGCGGCCACTGCAAGCATCTCATGAGGATTGACCAGCAACCCGAGCATAAGGAACACGACGATCTGGGCCAGCCAGGTAATACCGTCGATAAATCTGCCTATACCCCGCTGACCGACGAGCCGTCCATTGCCCACTGTTATGCCACTGAGATACACGGCCAGATAGCCGTTGCCTCCGAGCGCTGTCGTGGCTGCAAAAGAGAAAAACATGCACCCCACTATCAGTATGGCCGTCATCGCCATAGTCTGCGACGGATCCTCACCCTCGGCGGCCCGACCTCCGAGCCTGCGGTAGAGCGCAGCAAGCCAAAGGGTGAGCTTCCCGGTCAGAAAACCTCCCGCAATCCCCACGCCGAACTGGAGCAGCAGCTCTCCTACGACATGCCATGCCGAAAGCGAGACATCGGTCGTAGCCGCCTCAATCAGGACGATGGTCAGCATGTATGCCATGGGATCATTTGAGCCGCTTTCAAGCTCCAGCATGGGTTTCAGATGATGACGGAGCCACGTGTTGTGCGCCCCGAGTATGCCGAACACCGACGCCGAATCGGTCGACGACATCGTGGCGGCAAGCAGCAGCGACACTACGAGCGGAAAATGTATGTTGGTCCAGCTCATGCCCGACAGCCACCAGATGAACAGTCCGGTAAATAGCGCCGTAAGAAGCACTCCGACAGTCGAGAGCAACAATCCGGGAAGTACCACCGGCCGGATCGAGGATATTTTCGTCCCCATGCCGCCTGAAAACAGTATCACGCACAGAGCCACCATGCCTATCGACTGGGCCGTATGGATGTCGCTGAACTGAATGCCGAGCCCGTCGGTGCCGAACGCCATGCCTGTAAGAAGAAATATCAGCAGCAACGGCAATCCTATCCGATAGCTTGATTTGCCCGCAACGATACCGGCCACAAGCAAGGTCGAGCCAATCAAAAGCAAATTTTCCGGCGACAGTTGTTCCATATTACCCGCAAAGTTAACACTAATTTTTAATTATAAGCATGAAGCCCACTCGCTTTCAAGTAAAAATTCGTAACTTTGCACTCTGAAACTTAAAACCGTATCACATATTATGTCAGACGTAAGGAAAATCAAGACTGCTCTCATTTCCGTCTATCACAAGGACGGCCTCGACGATATACTCTCCATGCTCCACGCCCAGGGCGTGAAATTTCTCTCTACCGGAGGCACCCAGACTTTCATCGAACAGCTCGGATATCCTTGTTCGGCCGTAGAGGATCTCACGTCATACCCGTCGATACTCGGCGGCCGCGTAAAGACCCTCCACCCCAAAGTGTTCGGCGGCATCCTCAACCGCCGCGACAACGAAGGCGACCGTCAGCAGATAGCGCAGTATGAGATTCCGGAGATCGACCTGGTGATTGTCGATCTCTATCCTTTCGCCGACACCGTCAAAAGCGGCGCCGACCACTCTGCGATCATCGAGAAGATCGACATAGGCGGCATTTCGCTTATACGTGCAGGCGCCAAAAACTACAAGGATGTGGTTATCGTTGCCTCGAAGGCACAGTATGCTCCCCTCGCGGAAATGCTCGGACGCAACGGCGCACAGTCAACTCTTGAAGAGCGTGAGTTTTTCGCCGCAGAAGCTTTCGCCGTATCTTCGGGCTACGACACCGACATCTACAACTATTTCGCCGGCCGCAGCAGCCGCAACTATCTGCGCATAGCCGTTGACGGCGAAAAACACATGCGTTACGGCGAGAATCCTCATCAGAACGGATCGTTCTACGGACGTCTCAACGACATATTCGATCAGGTTCACGGCAAAGAGATCTCCTACAACAACCTGCTCGACATCGACGCAGCCATCAACCTTATGGCTGAGTTCAGCGATCCGACATTCGCCATCCTCAAGCACAACAATGCCTGCGGTCTCGCCAGCCGTCCGACGATGCTCGAAGCCTGGGAAGCCGCTCTCGCCGGCGATCCCGTGTCGGCTTTCGGAGGCGTACTTATCGCCAACCGCACCATCGACCTGCCCACGGCAGAGGCCATCAACAAGATTTTCTTCGAAGTGGTAATCGCTCCCGCCTACGACGAGGCTGCCCTTGCGGTACTTTGCCAGAAGAAAAACCGCATCGTTCTGGTACAGCACTCGCAGCTCGACGTCACACGCCAGTATCGCTCGATACTCAACGGCGCGCTCGTGCAGGACAAGGACCTCAAGGTCGAGACACCTGCCGATCTGACACAGGCTACCGAAAAAGCCGTCACCCCGGCTCAGACCGACGATCTGCTTTTTGCCAACAAGATCGTCAAGCACAGCAAGAGCAATGCCATCGTGCTTGCCAAGAACCGTCAGCTTCTTGCAAGCGGCATCGGACAGACATCACGCGTTGATGCCCTGAAACAGGCCATCGCCAAGGCGCAGTCGTTCGGTTTCGACCTCAAGGGAGCGGTAATGGCTTCCGACGCCTTCTTCCCCTTCGCCGACTGCGTAGAGATCGCCCATCAGGCCGGAGTCGATGCCGTCATTCAGCCAGGCGGCTCGATCCGTGATCAGGACACTGTTGACTACTGCAATGCCAACGGCATAGCTATGGTCATCACAGGCATCAGGCACTTCAAGCACTAATCACATTTTTCATTTCACAATCCAGAATTCAATCTTTCATGGGTATATTCTCACTGACTAAAGAAATAGCCATCGACCTCGGAACGGCCAACACCATAATCATACATAACGACAAGATTGTGGTCGACGAGCCTTCGATCGTGGCCATCGAGGTATCGACCGGCAAAATGATCACCGTGGGCAAAGAGGCTCAGATGATGCAGGGCCGCGAGCCCGAAGGGATACGCACTATCCGTCCCCTCCGCAAGGGCGTCATCGCCGACTTCCGCGCCGCAGAGATGATGATACGCGGCCTCGTGGAAAAGGCAAGCCAGAAAAGCCGCTGGTTCAGCCCATCGATGCGTATGGTCGTAGGAATCCCCTCCGGCTCGACCGAAGTGGAGATCCGCGCCGTGCGCGACTCCTCGGAGCACGCAGGCGGTCGCGATGTCTACATGCTCTACGAACCTATGGCAGCCGCCCTCGGCATCGGACTCGACGTCGTGGCGCCTGAAGGCAACATGATAGTCGACATAGGCGGTGGCACCACCGAGATCGCAGTCATATCGCTCGGAGGCATCGTCAGCAACAAGAGCATCACCATAGCCGGCGATGACCTTACCGACGACATCCAGGAGCATATGCGCCGCGTCCACAACGTAAAGGTAGGCGAACGTACAGCCGAACTAATCAAGATGAACGTAGGCTCAGCCCTCATGGAGCTTGAGAATCCACCCGAGGACTACATAGTCCACGGCCCCAACCAGATGACAGCGCTCCCCATGGAGGTAGCCGTCAGCTATCAGGAGATCTCCCACAGCATCGAGAAGAGCATATCGAAGATCGAGGCCGCAGTGCTCAGCGCGCTTGAGCAGACCCCGCCCGAACTGTATGCCGACATAGTGAAGAACGGCATCTATCTCGCCGGCGGCGGCGCCCTCATACGCGGACTCGACAAGCGTCTGACCGACAAGATAGGCATCCAGTTCCACATCGCCGAGGATCCCCTCCTCGCCGTAGCGAAAGGCACCGGAGTGGCACTGAAAAACATCGACAAGTTCTCGTTCCTTATCCGCTGACCCCGACCACGACATCACGCATAAGTGCATTGAACACACCGCTGTCAACATCATCCGGCCGCAATGAGAAACCTTATTGAATTCTTTTTGCGCTATAGTTCATGGATGCTCTTCGCCGTCTATATGGTGGCGGGGTGCTTCCTGCTGTTTCACAGCAATCCATGGCAGCACCATGTGATGCTGACATCGGCCAATGCGGTGTCGGCTGTCGTATACAAGGGCGCCGGCAATCTCACTGCCTACTTCCATCTGCGCGATATCAACGAGGATCTGCAGCGGCGCAACGCCGTGCTTGAACGCGAGGTGCTGAACCTTAAGCAGCAGCTCGAACGGACACGCGAACTGGTCTACGCCGACACGATGACCACCGACTCGGCGCTGCAGCGCTACAGTTTCATCCTCGCCCGCGTGATCAACAACAGCACCAACCGGATCCACAACTACATTACTCTCGACAAAGGATCTGCCGACGGCATACGGCCTGAAATGGGAGTTATGGACCAGAACGGCGTAGTAGGCATAGTCAATGTCACCGGCCCTCATTCGGCAAGAGTGATCTCACTGCTCAACAACCATCTACGACTCTCCTGTAAGGTAAAGGGCCACGATCACGTCGGTTCGCTCGTGTGGGACGGTGCCGACCCTGAGGAGGCAATACTTGAAGAGCTTCCACGCCATGCGGTATTCGCCGTTGGCGACACGATCATCACGAGCGGCTTCTCGACTGTATTCCCCGAGGGTGTGCCGGTAGGTACCATCATCAAGGGTCTGCGCGACCACGACGAGAACTTCTTCGCCCTGCGGGTGAAACTCTTCACTGATTTCACCACGCTCGGCACCGTCAGGGTCATCGCCGACTCTATGACCGATGAGCTTCGTGAGGTAGAACGCGACATAATCGATAAGAAATGAGCAAGACCACACTGAAATTTATTTTTCTCGGGCTGCTGCTTATGGCGCTCCAGGTGATGGTGTTCAACCACATCGCCCTGCTCGGATATGCCGTAGGATTTATCTTCATCTATATACTTGTCAATCTTCCTCTGACACTGTCGGTCAACTGGATCATGACCATTGGCTTCTTCATGGGCCTGACTGTCGATATCTTTGCCGACACTCAGGGAATGAACGCGATTTCCTGCACCATACTCGCCGCTCTCAGGCGTCCGGTGATAAAGCTTTATTTCCCACGCGAGGAAGACATCACCGATCCGTGCCCCTCCGCACGGTCGCTCGGTTTCCCTGTATTTGCCAAATATGCCCTGACACTGTCGGCCATCTACTGCCTGACTATATTTCTGGTGGAGTCGATGAGTTTCTTCCGGCCGTTAACCCTCCTCATACGCATCGTTGCAAGCACGGTGCTGACATTCCTGCTTCTGATAGCCACCGACAGCCTTACAAGCAGCCATAATGAGAAAAGACTATAGACTCGAACGCCGCAAATACGTCGTAGGCGGCTTTATAGTCCTTATAGTAGCGATCTATATCGTCAGGCTTTTCAGCCTGCAGGTGATGGACGACCGATATAAAGACTACGCCGACTCCAACGCGTTCCTCAAGAAAGCCATCTACCCTTCACGCGGCATCATCTACGACCGCGAGGGCCGTGTCGTCGTCTACAACCAGCCGGCCTACGACGTCATGATGATACCGCGCGACGTGCAGCCTTTCGACACTCTCGACTTCTGCAACACTCTCGGACTGACCCGCGAACAGTTTATCCGCCGGCTGGCCGACATGAAGGACCGCCGCCTCAATCCAGGCTATTCCTCCTACTCACCGCAGGTGTTCATGACTCATCTGTCGGCCGAGGACTACGGACGGCTGCAGGAGAAAATGTACCGTTATCCGGGATTCTTCATCCAGAAACGCATTCTGCGTGAATATGGCTATAAAGCAGCCGCCAACGTGCTCGGCAACATACGCGAAGTTTCGCAGACCGATATCGACGCCGATCCCTACTACACGTCGGGCGACTACACCGGCGACCTTGGGGTAGAGAAGAGCTACGAGCGCTATCTGCGCGGAGAGAAGGGCGTGGAGATACTCATACGCGACGCCAAAGGACAGATACAGGGCAAATTCGAGAACGGCGCACGCGACCGCGGCGCCATATCGGGCCGCAATCTCAAGCTGAGCATCGACATAGAGCTCCAGCAATACGCCGAATCGCTGATGGTCAACAAGATCGGCGCTCTCGTAGCGATCGAGCCGGCCACCGGCGAAATACTCGCCATGGTGTCGTCGCCCACCTACGATCCTTCGCTGCTCGTGGGCCGCAAACGCGGCGCCAACTACAAGGCGCTCGTCAACGACTTTTACAAGCCTCTCTTCGACCGCGCCCTTATGGGTGCCTATCCCCCCGGATCCACATTCAAGCCGGCCAACGGACTCATACTTCTTCAGGAGGGTATTATCGTGCCGTCGACCGCCTATCCGTGCTATCACGGATTTGTCAGCGGCGGACTGAAAGTGGGCTGTCACGGCCACGGTTCGCCGCTACCGTTGAAACCTGCGCTCCAGACATCGTGCAACGCCTATTTCTGCTACGGCTTCAAGGCGATGGTCGACCGCCGTTCGAAGTACGGATCATCAGCCGATGCTTTCGAGATATGGAAGAAACATCTCGTGTCGCTCGGCTACGGCTATCGTCTCGGCACGGATCTGCCCGGAGAGAGCCGTGGATTCATTCCAAACGCAAAGTTCTACAACAAGATCTACGGCGAAAACCGCTGGAGCGCCAACACCATAATATCCGTAGCCATAGGTCAGGGAGAGATACTCGCCACCCCCCTGCAGATCGCGAATCTGTGTGCCACGATAGCCAACCGAGGATGGTTCATAACGCCGCATGTGGTCAAAGAGATTGAGGACACCGTCATACCGTCGGAACTGACCGAGCGCCGTTATCCCACCATCGACGCATCTCACTTCATGGACGTGGCCGAGGGGATGCGTATGGCCGTCACCGGAGGCACATGCCGTCTCGCCGCTCTTCCTGATGTGGAAGTAGCCGGAAAGACCGGCACGGCGCAAAACCCGCATGGCAAGGACCACTCGGCGTTTATCGGATTCGCTCCGTATGAGAATCCCAAAATCGCCGTATGCGCTTACGTGGAGAATGCCGGTTTCGGAGCGACTTACGGAGTGCCTATCGGAAGCCTTGTCATGGAGAAATATCTCAACGGCAAGATCTCCGAACAGCGTAAATATCTCGAGCAGCGCATGCTTGAATCAAACACCATCATCTACAGTGGAGTCAAGAAGCATTAACCAGAAAGCCGTCCCTACATCCTACGTCCGCTACATCGACTGGGTGAGCGTCGGCATCTACCTGCTGCTGATAGTGGCGGGCGTGTTCAGCGTCTATGCGGCGAGCTATGATTTCGACAACGCCTCGATACTCGACTTCAACGAATTCTCAGGCAAACAGGTGCGCTGGATATTTCTCGCTCTCGGGCTTGCTCTGATGATAATGCTGATCGACAGGCGCATGTATGAGACCTATGCCTATCCCATATATCTGGCGATGCTTGCCATTATGGTAGTCACAATATTCGTGGCTCCCGACATCAAAGGCTCTCGCTCCTGGCTCGTTTTCGGCCCCATCAGCTTCCAGCCGGCCGAATTCGGCAAATTTGCCACAGCCCTGGCACTGGCCAAACTGTTCAGCGGCTATCAGTTCCGGCTCAACGACTCCCACACCAACTATCTCAGGGCTTTGGCCATCATATTCATCCCCGTCGCTCTCATTCTCGCGCAGAGAGAGACAGGCTCGGCACTTGCCTATCTGGCGCTATTCTTCGTGCTCTACCGCGAGGGAATGAGCGGGCTGGTGCTTCTTGCCGCTGCGGGAGCCGTGATCATATTTGTGGTGGCCGTGAAGTATGCCGAACCGGTGTTCATGGGGATGCCTCTCGGAGAAGCCGTCGTGATAATGTTGCTTGGACTGCTTCTGATCGGCATGCTCGCGGTTTATTGCCGGCAGATAACCGCTGCGCGCAACGTGACGCTGTTTTTTACCGGCGCGGCGCTTGTCGGTTGGCTGTTTCATCTGTTCGGACTCGACATCCCGGGCAGATATTATCTGCTGCCCGTGCTTGCGGCAGCATGCCTTTACAGCCTGCTGCTGTGTCTGCGAGGCGAGAGCAAGCCGCTGCTTGTGTCGGTGGGCGCCGTTGTGGCCGGAGTGATTTTCCTTTACTCTGTCAACTATGCCTTCACGTCGGTGCTCCAGCCCCATCACCAGCAGCGCATCAAGGTGACGCTCGGACTGGAGGAGGATCGTCTGGGGGCCGGCTACAACGTCAACCAGAGCAAGATAGCCATTGGCTCAGGCGGTCTGACCGGCAAAGGATTCCTCAACGGCACACAAACCAAACTTAAATACGTGCCCGAGCAGCATACCGACTTCATTTACTGCACCATCGGCGAAGAGGAGGGTTTTATCGGCTCTACGGCCGTGCTTCTGCTTTTCCTGGCTCTGATATTGAGAATACTCCATATCGCCGAGAGGCAGCCCACGGTGTTCGGCCGAGTCTATGCCTACTGCGTGGCCTCCTATTTCATCTTCCATCTCGGTGTCAACGTCGGCATGGTCATCGGACTGTGCCCGGTGATCGGCATTCCCCTCCCCTTCTTCAGCTACGGAGGATCCTCTCTGTGGAGTTTCACTATCCTTCTCTTCATACTGCTCCGCATCGACGCCTCGCGCCGCGAGCATCTGACATATTGACCCGCCGGCTCGCAGAGCCCCCTTTCGCTTACAGTCTTAAATCTCAAAACCATGGCAAACAAACGCTGCATTACCGTTTTTCTCGCATCCTCGCTCAAACACACCGCCGAGCGCGAACTCATAGAGCGCGTGCTTGAAGAGGAGAACAGCGCGTCTCTCGAAATCAAAGCCCATCTCCACGACAAGGACGGAAAGATGTACATACGCGGCGGCGAGGACTCGCAGGCAGCCATAAACGCCGAGGCCGACACTCACAGCGCCTTCATGCTGCTCGCCGGCGACCGCATCGGAGAGAAGACCGTCGAAGAGTTCGAGAATGCCGTGGAGCACTCCGACTTCACCCATCACTTCATCTTCGTCGTCCATGCCCGGGGGCTGATGCTCGAGAGCGGCAGCCTGACGTGGGAAGAATTCGACCGGCAGCATCTGCACCGCGGCAAGATCCAGTATTACGAAACCGAAACAGCGAGCGACACTGCGACGCTTGAAAAGACTGTCAGGAAAATCCGTCGGCAGCTCCGCGACAGCTCCCTCGTGCCCTTACGGCCGTCAGAGCTCGATTACGGACGGATGCTCTCGTCGCGCCAGAAACTTTACCGCCGCAGCCACGGCATGCCCTATATACGCAGGGAGATCGACAAGGAACTCGCCCAATGCCTGCACAACGGCTCGCTCGCGACGCTCACGATCATCACCGGCACCTCGCTGGCCGGCAAGACAAGAGCGGTGATCAACATGATGCAGCAGGCCGACGAAGAGTCGACGACAATCCATTTTCTCCGCGGCACCGATCTCAGCGCTCCCGATCTGCTGACGGGAATAAATCCCGCCGGACAATTCGGAAAAGAGGGGACTCACCTGCTTTTCATCGATGAGATCGACGAATTGCTCACCAAAGATCCGTCACGCCACCGTGAGCTGCAGCTGAAACTGTTCGAAATATGCCAGTATGCCTTTGACAATCGTGAAAACGACGTCAGGCATATCCATGTCATAGCTACCGCCACATCTGACTTCAACCGCCTTGTCAAGGAGATTGATTGCAATGCCGAGCCCTGGCACAAGGAGATCAGAAACATCCATATCCGGCCTTTGAGCGGCGAGGAACTCAAGGCGATCATCCTATATCTCAGATCGCTGAATCTGCTCTCGTCCACCACCCCGGTACGCGACGGAAAACCGCTCGGATCGCTGTTTGTCGACATGTATCGGATGCGCAATATCTACAACGGCCTTATGTCGGGTGAAGGCTCCATGCTCCGCAAGGTGATTATCGACGCAGTGAAGACTTTGTGGATATGGAAACGCCGTCATCGCGGCGATTTCGACCGACTGGTCGACTTCATCAACGGCGCCTACGACAAATCGGCAGTCGCAACTGACATTTCTGCCGCCGAAATCAAAAGAGCCTTGCTGGAGATGCCGGCTTTTTTCCATATGGAGGAGACGGCCGTAGGCCATTACGAATTCCACGTGGAGGACGTTTTCGTCGAAGATCTGTTCAACTACGAAATATCGGGCGTCATGCCACGCACAGGTACTGTCCTGCCGGCGGAGGCGGCCGAAAACTGTGCCGTGGCCCGAATAGCGAATTACATACTGAAGCGGCACAGTGACTCACAGTTCATGAGCCTCTCGAAACTTGTCGTGCGCCTGAGCTCGCTTGAACAGGGTGATGCGCTTTCGGGGAAACTCATTGCCAAAATCACCGACCGGCTTCTCCCTCTGGAAAAAGTCTGCGGCCTATCCGAACCGATAGGCCCGATGGCCCCTGAAGGTTATGACTGGGTGAACTGCTGGCTGCGCCATATAGCCATGCATACGGCCAACGACAAAAGTCTTGATACTGCCGAACGCCACCGGATAATAACCGGACTCTATCGCAGGCGACCCAATCCGGAAGTGCTCGGAGCCCTCCTGCTGTTCGAACATGCCAACGGACTGGCTTCAGCCGTGCGCGATGAAATCTTCGACGCGTCGGGGCTGATACGAAGCTCAGTGATGAATTCCTTCTCAAAATCCCTTATCAGTGCGGTCCTGGAAATCGTCACTTTTCAGGATGGCGTCAATGTCATAAGAGACATCAACTGGCTCGACTGGGCCCGTATAAATCTCAGGGCGATCGCGTCACGTGAAACCGTTGAGGAGGAAACCTCTGATGACGATTTTGACTTTATCAGCCTTGACGATGATATTTCAGACAGCCTGAACGCAGATGGCGTTGCCACCGATCCCGACAGTCAGATTCTGAATGACACTCCCGGGTATATCCGGCACCTTCTGAAAGAGTGCGTCCACAGAGTTCTGCCTAAAGCCGGGAGCCTGGATGACCTGTCGATGCTTTTCGAAGCGGTAAAAAGTGTTGCCGCCGCAGTCGCATTGACCGGCCGGCTGATGTTTGCATGCGAAGGAGAAATCTGGTTCGGCATCACTCTCGCATCCGACTGGAAGGCTGTCGCCGACCGGCTCGAGAAGAAAGATCTTCTCACACTGCATCGCGACATGTCGTGCATAGATGCCGGACAGTCCGACATACTCAACTCTCTCTTTCACAAGAAACGCCTGACACTCAACCTGCTGCTCGACCGCATGACGCAGCCCGACGTCCTCGACGCCTATGAGTCGCTGCCGCCCGAACTTGCCGACTCGTTCACGCTCAGGAGAGTCATCGAAAGCGCGACCGCGTTTCCCGAGGCCAAAGGCTACATCGACAACTATATGGAACAGGAGGCCACTGCCTCCACACGCCTCGACGACAAGGTGATGAACGCACTGCTGACGCGTGCCAGATCTGACAAGGATATCGCCGAATGCGAGGTGCTCTACCGCTCGGCCGGCCTCCTTGACGAGGGGCAGAGCATCTACGACACGACCGATCCGTATGTCATGGGGATTCTCTACAATTACAGTTTTAACCGCCCGACACGCGACTGGCACACCATGACGCCTCAGGACAAGAGAAAACGCCGCCAGGAGGAGTTCCGGCGCCTCTGCCAGCTCATGAAGCGTCATCGCAGCGAGGAGCAGCAGCGTCCGGTATGGACTCTCGGCGCAGTGATGAAACATGCCCCCGGATATGACGAATGCCGGTGGCTGCTGTTTGGAGACGCATCCGAAATACTCACATCCTACGAGCAACACCTTCTGGCCACCTCCCCGCTCTGCCTTTCATATCTGATAGCCGCTGCCGCGACACCTGAACAGACCCGCGAGACGTGGACGCTCATCGAGACTCTCATTGAGCAGGAGAAAAACGGGGGCGAGCCGATACTCACCCATCGCGACCTGAATATCGTCAACGAGCTGATCAAGAACAAGGCTATGTGCCCTGCGTTCGCCGACGTACAGAAGTTCCTCCGGCGGCTTAAGGAGGCCGGACTCGAGATCAGGGAGAACGATTTTCTGCGCAATGCCCTTCTGAAACGACAGGTGCAGGAAATGCCGGTCGGAAGTACTGAACGCAATGCCCTTCTCGACGGATGCATCTGCAATTACCCCAATGGAGCCGCCCGCGGCACCGCCATGCTTTTCCGCGTAATGGACGGACACGGCAAACATCTGTCATACAACGAGCTGCTGACCACAGGCATCTATCCGATGAAAGAGGAAGGCACTCTCTGGAACCCGCGCGAGACGAGTCTGTTGGAATTCATAACCGGACTTGTCAAAGGCGGCGGGATACATCCGAAAATCATAGAGATCACACTCGATGCTCTTGCCGACGGTATCAGTCATGGTGCCGATGACGCCCGAGCACGGATGAAGAGTTTTATAGAGCTTGTCGCCGAAAATCACGTCACGGTTTACAATGAATCGCGTCTGCGGCTTCTTCCCAAACTTGAACCGCTTGGTATCGACATACGCAATATCGTCTATCCCTATTCGGTAATCTCCGATGTCTGCGCCCGGATCACAGCCGGAAAAATGACCTACAGGCAGGCGGAGGCATATATCGAGCAATACGAGACGACCCGCTCTACTAAAGTTCACCGTTCGCTCGCCTACTATTTCACACTCCTCAATTCGATTCCTGACACCTCCTCAGCCATCGAACTGCTCAGCAACATAATGCATCTCGACACCCGGCGCCGCGTGATGGACATCATACCGGGCATAACCCATTCATACCATATCAGAGCCCTCACACTTACGGGACTCCCGATTGACACCGTAGCGGAAATCATCGCCAACAGCGGCCTTACGGTCAATGACACCGGGTATTATTTCCTGATAAGAATGTGCCGTGACGCATCTGACTACCGGGTGATCGAGACCGCTTTTCCGCGGGCCGGCGCCCTTCATGGCGATCATGTGTACGCACTGGTTTTCCGTATCCGCGAGCTGATCAAGAAAGTGGTTGCAAACAAAGCGGATGACAGAGTGCTTGAAGGATTTCTCGATCTCTTTGACAACACCGAGACAGTCGATGAATGGCATGAGATATATATTCACTCCGACAAGTCCGGCAAAATCCGTCATCAATGTGAAAACGCATTCAGCGAGTACCGCCGCATGAAGCATCCGTCGGATACAGTCAGGCGCGCATCGCTTCTGCTTGCCGACATAGCGGGAATCTGAACCCACCGCCTCTCCATCCCTGTCGGAAAAAGATTTGCTATTTAAGGCAGAGTATTGTAACTTTGTAAGGGAGTTTTGGCGCATTGCCGGCATCTGACGGCCAGTCATCGCGCCACAAGCCACCTGACGATGGAGAGCATAGTCAACATAATCATTACCGGCATACTCATCGGCGCACTCATCTCGGCCCCGATGGGTCCTATCGGCATGCTCGTCATTCAGCGGACGCTCAACAAGGGACGCATGCCAGCATTCGTCACAGGCATAGGGGCCTCGCTGTCAGATCTCATCTACTGCCTGCTGACCGGCCTGGGACTTTCGTTCGTCACCGATTTTATCGAGTCAAACCAGAATGTGCTTCAGATCATAGGCAGCCTCGTGCTTATCATATACGGCATATATCTGTTCCGCAACAACCCGTCGCGACAGCTGCGCACTCCCGCGCCGCAGGCGTCGAACTACTGGCGCGACTTCGCCACCGGATTTCTCTTCACATTCTCCAACCCGCTGATACTCTTCTTCATCATCGGACTTTTCGCGCGCTTCAACTTCCTCGACACGGAGTATAAGTTCTACCATTACATAGCCGGATATATCGGAATCATCGCCGGCGCCATAGTATGGTGGTTTCTCATCACATATTTTGTCAACAAAGTGCGAGCCCACTTCAACGTCCGCTCCATGTGGCTTGTCAACCGCATCATAGCCGTGTTGCTGCTGATCATGGCGTCGGTGGGCTTCGTCCTCGGCATCAAGGAACTCTTTCAATAATAACTCATCCACTCACATACATATGCAGAACAACAGAAAACATCTCGACATCCCTTATCTGCCCGAGCTCGACTCCATGAGCCTCGACGAAGCCGTGAAATACCTCGACGAGAAAGGCGAGCGCCAGGTCATCGACAACCTCAACTGGAAGGACCAGTATCCCTACCGGCCGCTTACTGCCTTCACAATCGCCCACTCCGACACACAGATATACATCGACTTCTTCACCCGCTGCAACTATCTGCGTGCGGTCAACGACAAGAACAATTCCGACGTCTATCAGGATTCCTGCGTGGAATTTTTCGTGGCGCCTCACGGCGAAGCTCCTTACTACAACTTCGAGTTCAACTGCATCGGCACAATCCACGCAGCCCGACGCATGGACCGCCATTCGGGCGAAAAGCTCTCTGACCAGCAGCTCGACAGCGTCAGACGTCTCGCAAGCTGCGGCACCCGTCCGTTTGAGGAACTGCAGGGTATCTTCTCGTGGAATCTTCTCGCCGCGATACCGCTCAGCCTTATCGGAGTGACCTACGAGCCGGGCAAGCCGGTGACGATGCGGGCCAACTTCTACAAGTGTGCTGACGCCACGTCCGAACCCCACTATCTGAGCTGGGCGCCCATTGACACGCCGCAGCCCGACTTCCACCGCCCGGAATTTTTCGGCGATATAACACTGCTATAAAGCCTGTTGCATCAGCTACAGAAATCAATCACACATTTTTCTGCAAAAAAACCGCTAAAAAATTTGGTCAATTCAAAACTATGGCGTAATTTTGCAGTGTCAATCGAGAGAGACTGACAAAAAATGGTGATTTAGTGTAGTGGCCTAGCACGCCACCCTCTCACGGTGGAGACCCGGGTTCGATTCCCGGATTCACTACTCACCCAATCAGAAGCCGGCCTTCTTCACGAAGACCGGCTTCATTTTTTACGACTCCCCCGCAACCTGATCCTTACATGATCTCCATACAAAACCTCAGCGTTGAGTTCAGCGCCAAGACGCTGCTCGACAATATAAGCTACGTCATCAACCGGCGCGACCGCATCGCCCTCGTGGGCAAAAACGGCGCCGGCAAATCGACCATGCTCAAAATCATAGCCGGACTGCAGAAACCGACATCAGGCACAGTGGCGGTGGCGCAAGATGTCACCATAGGCTATCTCCCGCAGCAGATGGAGATTTCGGACACTCTGACAGTGGCAGAAGAAGTGAGAAAGGCGTTCGCTGCAGTCGACGAACTTCATGCGCGGCTCGATAGAATGAATCAGGAACTGGCATCGCGCACCGACTATGAATCGGCCGACTATCACCAACTTATCGACGACATGACATCGCTGTCGGAACTGATAGCCATGGAGGAGAGCGAAAACATGGAGGCGGAGATGGAGAAGACTCTCATGGGTCTCGGTTTCGACCGCAGCGATTTCAGCCGTCCGACATCTGAATTCAGCGGCGGCTGGCGCATGCGCATCGAGCTGGCGAAACTGCTTCTGCGTCGCCCCGACGTGCTGCTGCTCGACGAGCCTACCAACCATCTCGACATAGAGTCGATACAATGGCTCGAACAGTTCATGGTCAGCAAAGCCAAGGCGGTGGTGCTGGTCAGCCACGACCGCGCGTTCATCGACAACGTCACCAACCGCACTATCGAGATCTCGCTCGGCCACATCTACGACTATGCCGTCAATTATTCCCGTTTCGTGGAGCTCCGCAAAGAGCGCGTCGAGCAGCAGATGCGCGCATATCAGAACCAGCAGAAGCAGATTCAGGATACGGAGGATTTCATCGAACGCTTCCGATACAAGGCTACCAAAAGCGTACAGGTGCAGAGCCGCATCAAGCAGCTTGCCAAGATAGAGCGTATCGAGGTTGACGAAGTCGACACCTCCCGGCTCAATCTGAAATTTCCGCCTGCGCCGCGCTCGGGCGACTATCCGCTGATACTCGACAATGTAGGCAAAAGCTACGGCGATCACAAGGTGTTCGAGGGCGCCACTTTCACTCTGAAACGCGGCGATAAGGTGGCGTTCGTCGGCAAAAACGGCGAAGGCAAATCCACACTTGTCAAGTGTATCATGGGCGAGATACCGTTTGA
>CALHWU010000193.1 GCA_938039795.1 uncultured Muribaculaceae bacterium | reverse complement strand
TCAGGCTTGAGAGTCTTCAGCGCGAACGCCACGCCGGATATCAGGCCGCCGCCGCCGATAGGCACGATCACAGCCTCAACATCGGGCATCTCCTCGAGGATCTCCAGGCCGATCGTACCCTGACCGGCAATCACGAGCGGATCGTCGAACGGATGGATCAGCGTATATCCATGCTCCTTCTGCAGTTCAAGAGCCTTGGCATAGGCATCGTCGTAGACGCCCGGCACCATAACCACTTCAGCGCCCAGACGCTTCGTAGCCTCAACTTTGGAGATCGGCGCGCCCGCAGGCAGGCAGATGATGCTCTTTATACCGTTAGCAGTAGCCGAAAGAGCGACACCCTGCGCATGATTGCCCGCCGAGCAGGCAATCACACCCTTGGCCGCCTCCTCTGGCGTCAGCTGTGAAATTTTGTAATATGCACCGCGGAGTTTGAACGCGCCGGTATGCTGCAGATTCTCCGGTTTGAGATATACCTGTGCTTCCGGATTGATTTTGGTCACACCTATAAGGCGCGGGTGGCGCGCCACATCTTTCAGCACCTTAGCGGCGTTGAACACCTGTGATATGTCTAATTCTGCCATGATTGGTTGATAATTGTTTTTGAGTAGACGCAAAGTTACTAAATACATTTTTTTTGTGAAAAATTTTTGCAGATTAAAAATTATGCCTACCTTTGCGGTGTACTATTTCACTATTACACTAATGCTCGAAATCAAAAACGTCACATTCTCTTACGGACGACGCCGGCCACCGGTGGTCAGCGACTTTTCGGTCAGCTTCCCCACGGGCGGCGTCTACGGACTGCTCGGCCGCAACGGCGCAGGCAAGTCGACGCTGCTCTATCTCGCGGCCGGACTCCTCACACCCCAAAACGGGAACGCCTATTACAACGGTGTCGACACCCGTCTGAGACTCCCCTCCACACTGTCGGACATATTCATCGTGCCCGAGGAATTCTCACTCCCTGCAATCAGCCTGGGCGAGTATCTGCGCATCAACTCACGCTTCTATCCACGCTTCAGCCACGACGATATGCGCCGCAATCTCGACACATTCGAACTTGAGCCCAATCTGCAGCTCGGAGCCCTCTCGATGGGACAGAAGAAAAAAGCATTCATGTGCTTCGCACTGGCCTGCAATACCTCGCTGCTGCTTCTCGACGAACCGACCAACGGTCTTGACATACCGGGCAAGAGCCGGTTCCGCAAATTCATCGTCTCCTCAATGACCGACGACCGCACGGTGATCATATCCACCCATCAGGTGCGCGACATCGACCGCATACTCGACCATGTGGTGATCACCGACTCAAGCCACGTATTGCTCGACCGGAGCACAGCCGAGATCACCGAGCGACTGCGCTTCATCAACTCCGACTCCCCCGCTCTCGCCGGCGAGGCGCTATTCGCCCAGCCGTCGGTGGGAGGCAGCGCGCTGATACTCCCCAACGACGATCCCGACAATTCCACGGAGATGAACCTCGAAAGCCTCTTCGAGTATGCGCTGAAGAATCCCGAAAGTCTCACCAGTCAATTCAACAAGCAATGATACAGACCGACCGTTTCAGCCCCGCCCGCACCATAAGTCTGGCGGCGCTCTACATATCCGAAAACAGGCGCACGCTGCTGCTTCGCACAGGCCTCGTGGTCGGAGCTCTCATATGCCTGGCACTGTTCAACCTGCCGTATCATCACGCCGGCGAATGGCCCGACTATGATTACCGGCTTGATAACATAGCGCCGTTATATTATTTTGTCGGAGTGATATTCGCATGCGTCGGCGCATCCCTGATGATGGACGACCTCAAAAGCCGTCAGGGACGGATCCGAATGCTGATGCGCCCCGCACCGATGACCGAGAAATATATCGCCAGATGGCTCATTTATGTAGTCGGCTTTGTCATCCTTTACTTTCTTGCCGTCGCGATTGCCGATGCCGTAAGAATAGTCCTTGCATCGATATTCTTTCCTGAGTATAATGCATGCTATATATTCAATGCCGTGACCGGTGATACCGAAAACACCAGCAAGGTGCTCGGGCGGCCGGAGTACAGAGCCACCCTGATCGAAGCGATAACCGCCATATATTTCCTGATACAGTCATTATTCGTTCTCGGAAGCACCATATGGCACCGCACATCCTTCATCAAGACATTCATAGTGTTCGGAGCCATCACAGCAATCTATTTCGCCTGCATCATACCGGCCGGTGACTCACTCATGTCCGGCAAAATATGGCCCGAGGAGTTCTGGATCAAGGATAATATCAAGGAAGTGATGCTCACCGCTGCAGCCCTGGCCACTATTTTCAACTGGGCCCTCGGATGCTGGCGCCTGCATGAGACCGACGTCATTACAACCCGACGATAATCCCATACCCCTACTATGCAATTTGACCCCAACAAAGCCATATATCTCCAGATAGCCGACAGGATAATGGACAGGATAATGGACGGAACCTTTGCCGCCGACCAGCGGGTGCCGTCAGTGCGCGAACTCGCCGCCGAAGTGGAGGTAAACCCCAACACCGTAGTCAGATCCTACGAATGGCTCGAACAGCGCGGCATAATATTCAACAAGCGCGGCTGCGGATATTTCGTGGCGCCGCAGGGCCCCGAAACCGTCAGCGGGCTGCGTCGCGCCGACTTTTACGCCGATGAGCTGCCTAAATTTTTCGACCGTATCCGTTCACTCGGCTGGAGCCCGATGGAACTCGCATCAGAATACGAAAACTTCTTAAAGCAATGAAAAAGACTACCATAATAATGATCGCCACCGCCATTGGCGGACTGCTTCTCATACTGGGCGCAATGGCTCTCATGGCCTCCTTCGGCATCTCTATAGACCAGTCGCCGATCATCATTTCAGACGACTCCTCCGAGAGCCGCCCCATAGCAATGGCCGACAGCATAGAGGTGACGCAGCCCGACGACTGGGCGCTGCACGTGGGCCTCTCTTCCGAAACCGGCATAGAGATAGTCATATCCGGCACCGACACTCCACGCGTGGAATATCCGACGGAGTTCGCCGACTATATAACAGTCAGCGAGAATGAAGGGCGCCTCCGACTGATCATCGGACGGACCGATTCCCTCTCGGACCAGGAGAAGGCCATCGGAAGATCCAATTACCGCTATGTAGAGTGTCCTTACCCGATCCGCGTAGTGCTTCCCTCGTCGCCCGCGAAAATCAGAAGCACACTCAGCAATGTGCCCGTCATGCTCAAGGACGCCTCTGCCGACAGCATATGCCTGCAGATCAGAGGCACCGCACGACTCGACGGATGCCGTCTCGCATATGCCATGATCAATCCCACCGGACTCGGCCCTAACCCGGAGGTACATATCGGAAACACATCGATCGAGGCGCTTGCTGTCGGAGAGCGCATGCGCCGGCTGACACTCCAGTCCGACTCCATATCCACCGTCGGCTCCCTGTCATGGCACAGCGCGCTGAATGCCGATGACGAGTGTACGCTCAACGCCGGCGGTTCGCGCATCGGACGCATATCCTTCAGCAGCGTCACCGACAGCACAAGCTTCACACTGCAAACCTTCGGTACAGTCAATCTCAATTCACAGCATCAGTAATCAGTCATATCATAAGCAATCAACTCCATGAATACAAGGATTTTACTTTCGGCGACAGCCACGATCGCCATGGCGCTCTGCTCATGCGGAAGCGATGAGAAAGGCACTACACTTACGGTCATCGACATAGAGACGCTCGTAGACGCACCCGACACCGGCGAAGGACGACTCGAAATGCTCGTCAATCCAGAGGTTACTGACTCCACGATGCTCGGTATCAGCAATGTGGCCGGAACCATAGGCGATCTCCTTTTCGTGTCGGACAAAGGTCAGCTGATGACCTTCGACACAAAGAGCGGCAAATGCGTCGGCGCCTTCAACCGCCGCGGAGGCGGCCCAGGCGAATATCCCAATGCCATACGGCCCTATCCTGCCGCCGACGGCAAAGGGTGGGAAGTGTTTGATCTCACCGCTGACCGACTTCTGCGCTATGACCTGCACGGGAATTATCTCGGGACAATCGACACACTGGGCATCGAACGCGATTTCCCGCTGCCGGAAGGCTGCTGGGGCGGCCTCACACCCGCCAAGGAGGGGGAAGAGATGGGGCTGAAGATATTCGACAGCAACTGGCGCCTTGTCGACTCCATATCCAGCGGAGCATA
>CALHWU010000192.1 GCA_938039795.1 uncultured Muribaculaceae bacterium | reverse complement strand
CGCGGACTGCCCATGGGAACAGGAACACGCATTCAACGTCGAACATCAGGAAAAGGATGGCAAAGAGATAATAGCCTACCTTAAACTGTGCCATGCTCTCGCCTCGGGTGGGAATACCACACTCATACGCTTCACCCTTCTGGGGGTTGAATGACTTCGGGCCCAGAAGCCCTGCAAGCCATAGCGCCAAAGCCACCAGACCTATGCCCGTCAGAGCGGCGACGATGGCAAGCGTTGCGTTAGAAATCAATAATGATACCATGTTATAGTTTTGTCAAATATTTGCGTCATCAATGGCCAAGCATCGCGCAAACCTTCTGACAATCAACAATCTAAGGTTGACTATCAGCCATTTGCGTCAATGGCCCGGGATTTCTGTTGCAAATTTAGGAAAAAAATCGGCATTCCTTAAATAAATCTTCTTCTTTTTCTCCACCGCCGATTTTTTTCTTGACCTCCGCATGCCGTCACGGCATATAGACGGCGTCGAAATACGCCTTAACGGTATAACCTGCGGCTGTCACGTAGCTGAGCGATGACTGACCGAACAGGCTGACGTCGAATTTCAGATCACGGATCTCATAATCCGGATCGGGGAAACCCCCAACATAAGGCACTTCCGAGGGCGATGATATTGTAAATCCGTCGGAATTCAACTCCACTTTCAGAGAGTGCAGTTCAAGTTCAGGCAAAGAGATCCGTCGACATAGGTCAAACTGCGGATCTCTGATCACGACTGATGCCGTGAGTGATGAAGGGTCAATCTCTACCTCATATACAGTCTTGGTCGACACAATGGCTTCAACAGGATCATCCAGAGCGACCGATTCGGTAGAACCGTTCAACATGATGTAAAGAGGAATGAAAGTCACTCGCTTCCCGTCGGTCGTAAAGCTGACGGCGAGGCCGTCGACCATCCGGCCTGAAATTTCGCGCGGAGCCTGATAGAGTATCCTTATGTCAGACAGCACCGGCTCAGGCATTCCGTCGGGAGCAGCCGATTTGGTAGTAAGGCGCCGCGCCAGCCCACTGAACACCCAGTCAAGACCGCTGAAACGCAATACACTCCCCTCTCCTTCCCGATTCCATCCCGGATCGGGCATCATCACAAGAGCCGTCTTGTTCTCATCGTCAAATTCCACGATGCAGCTCACGTCGCTGACTATCGATGTTGCACCACCGGCATCGGTCACAACTGCGAACGACGGCGTAGTGACCGCCGTCACCAGATTGGCCCGAGGATCATTGTCGCTGCCGCAGGAAGCAAGCACAGCCGTAAGCGCCAGCATGATGACAAATGTAAGAAAGCGTCTCATATGCGGAGTAGTCAAACAATAAGAAGAGGTCTTTATCCTTATAACTCCGACGCCGCCCCGATGGTTCCGGCGTCAGTCGTCTGTAGTCTGATCGAATGTGATCCTCGCTGTCACGCCCCACGTCAGGGGCTTGCCGCGCTGTACGAACGTATTGCCGATAGATTTGAAAGAAAACACGTTATAGCGCGTATCCGTAAGGTTTTCACCCCATACTTCAACGGTCAGGAATTTATGCGTGGCACTTGCGGATAATCCGAGAGTAGCATAGAAAGGCTGCTTGGTAGAATTATCCTCATCCCAGTAGAAATCGCCGACGCCACGCACTCTCGCGTTGAACGACATCACGTCGATCCAGCGTCCGACAGGCAGACGGAAGGTAGCGCCTGCAAAAAAAGTGCTCCTTGGAGCGTATGGCACGCGGTTGCCCTTGAAATCGGTCAGACCGTCGGTGAATTTCACAAATTTGGCATTAGTATATCCGTAGCTGGCGTTGAATATCCACTGTGTCGTAGGCGAAAACCGGATCTGGGCCTCCACGCCGAAACTCCGCGTCTTGCCGGCATTGGTTGTGATCCGGCCAGTCGTCACACCGTCGGGGAACATCGTCAGCTGCTGGTCGCGGCAGTCGATATAGAACAATGAGAGATCGGTATGCACCCGGTTGTCGGCACAGCTCACGTGCGCGCCCACCTCATAATTCCAGCTCCGCTCCGGCTTGTAGCTGAGGATCTCGTCGATATCATATTCTACCGGCCGTCCCATCTCCGACATCAGCTGCTGCTGGAGCACATCGCTGAACATCTGGGTGTTGTAGCCGCCGGTCTTGTATCCCTTGGCGACCGAAGCATATAGGTCGCTTTCTCCCTCCATGGGCAGACGATAGGATATGTTGATCTTGGGCAACAGCTCAAGAAAATGCTCCTTCAGGCGTCCTTTCTGGTCTATTTCAATCTCCTTCGAACCCATCGGACGACCGTTTTTCATCGTCATGGTGTAGGAAGTCGAAGTATGGCTGTGGTAACGTAGAGCCACATGCTCATAATCAAGACGCACACCTCCCGAAAGAGTCCAGCGTCCGAGACTGACATCGCTCTGATGGTATGCCGCGAGACCATAAACGGGAATGCGGAAGTCGCTTCCCAGAACGAACTGATCCTCGTTCCAGCTGACGTTGAATATCGGATTGCGGTTCACATTATCCACTATCAGTCGCTTTATGCCGTGCTCCTTGAATGTGACCGGAGCATGCATTGAGCTGTGTTTGTAGAAAGCAAAGAGGCCTCCGAGCCAAGAATAATGCTTTCCGGCATTGCCACGGGCCACAATATCTTGCGTCAGATTGGTCTCATGACGGCGCTGAGTGAGCGTGAAATAGCTGAGCGGCAGAAAATCCTGGTCGAGAGTCATATTGTCGTCGATATACTGCACTGACGTTATGCTCGAAAGCGTCCAGTTGCGGTGACTCCACTTTACGGTCAGACCGTCGGAGAGGATATTGCGTCTGTAGAAACATGTGTCGTTGTAGTTGATCTCCTTGCCGGCGAGATATTCGTAGGGATATCCGCCGTTGCGGTCAAGAGTGAACGACATCGTGTTGTCCAGTCTGACGCTTTCCGAAGGGCGCCATGCGGTCTTCCACCGCAGGCTGCCCCCCTTTTCCTTGTCGGCCTTGTAGCCGCGGTAAAGATTGGTATAGTAGCCTCCGCGATAATTGAAATATCCGGCGATGCCCATGCCGAGATTGTCGCGGAGCAACGCGTATTGCGACGCCGCCATGCGAATCGACTCCCCCTTGCCGGCCTCGCCCATGATGCGGGTTCCCTGATAGTCGAGAGGCGAGAGGGTGTAAATATTGATCTGACCGGCCATCGTGTTGCGTCCGTAGAGAGTGCTCTGCGGGCCGCGTATTATCTCCATGCGGCTGATATCGGGTAGATCGAAGTCATATGCGTCCTTATTTAGAAAGGGCACATTGTCAACCGTCAGACCTACCGCAGGCTGGTCCATGCGTGCGCCGATGCCTCTGACATAGATGCTCGACGTCATGCGGCTCCCGTAGTCGGGCATATAGAAGTTGGGGGCTATCTCGCTGACGCCTTGTATTGAACGGATGTTGAGCCGCTCGATGCGCAGCCGGCCGACCACTGTCGACGAGGTTGGAAGAAGCCGTATTTCCGGCGCCTGCTTGATGGCTGTGACCGACACCTCCTGAAGCCATTTGGTCGAATCCGGCACCGATTCAGGCTCGGCGGCATGTAACTGTGTGAAAAATAAAGGCGCTGCGATGAAAGCAATGCCCGATATCTTGATTTTTTGTGTCAACATGACCGCAAAGTTACGCTTTAATTTGCGATTTTTATGATTACACTTATTAAATTCCTATTAAATAGCGCTCGAATCTGAGCCCACATATCACCCGATTCAGGGAAAAATGATTAACTTTGCACCCAACATTTACAGTCATTCAACAAATATGGCACAGCAAGACGACGTTTTCAAGAAGATAGTTTCCCATGCCAAAGAGTATGGTTTCGTATTCCAGTCAAGTGAGATTTATGACGGTCTGGCCGCCGTATACGACTACGGTCAGAACGGTGTGGAGCTCAAAAACAACATCAAACGCTACTGGTGGGACGCCATGACTCTCCTGCATGAGAACATCGTCGGCATCGACTCCGCCATCTTCATGCATCCGACCATCTGGAAGGCATCGGGCCACGTCGACGCGTTCAACGATCCTCTCATCGACAACCGCGACTCCAAGAAGCGCTATCGCGCCGACGTCCTCATCGAGGAGGAGATCGCCAAGATCGACGACAAGATCGAGAAAGAGGTGGCCAAAGCCGCCAAGCGTTTCGGCGACTCGTTTGACGAGGCTCTCTTCCGCCAGACCAATCCGCGCGTGGTAGAGCACGCCAAGGAGCGCGAGGAGCTCCATGAGCGTTTCGCAAAAGCCATGAACGACAACGATCTCGACGGACTGCGCCAGATCATCATCAACCGCGGCATCGTATGCCCCGTATCCGGCACCAAGAACTGGACAGAAGTGC
>CALHWU010000191.1 GCA_938039795.1 uncultured Muribaculaceae bacterium | reverse complement strand
GGTCGAACTGCCTATCGTGGCGATCGGCGGTCTCGCACTTGACGATGTGGATCCTCTGAAAGCCGCAGGCATCAACGGCATCGCAGTGAGCGGCGCGATCATCAACGCACCCGACCCGATGCTCTACACAATGAAGATAATGGAACGTCTGATGGATATTCCTCACGACTGAACAACAATATACTTGCAATGGAAGACATATTGACAATAGGCGGCCGGGAGTTTCACTCACGCCTCTTCGTAGGCACCGGCAAATTCGCCTCCAACAAGCTTATGCTCGAAGCCATCCTGGCCTCGGGCTCGGAAATGATCACGGTGGCCATGAAGCGGGTCGACATGGATCACGAAGAGGATGACGACATGCTCCGGCACATCAACCGCGACCACGTCACTCTCCTGCCAAACACCTCAGGCGTGCGCAACGCCGAGGAAGCCGTCATGGCTGCCCGCCTTGCCCGCGACTGTTTCGGCACCGACTTCATCAAACTCGAGATCCACCCCGATCCGAAATATCTCCTGCCCGATCCGGTGGAGACACTAAAGGCTACAGAGATACTTGCGCGCGAAGGATTTCACGTGCTGCCCTACATCCAGGCCGACCCGGTGCTATGCAAGCGGCTCGAAGAGGCGGGGACGGCCGCTGTTATGCCGTTGGGAGCGCCGATCGGCACCAACAAAGGTCTGCGCACGCGCGATCTGCTGGAAATCATCATCGCCGAGAGCACTGTGCCGGTAGTCGTCGACGCAGGCATAGGTGCACCTTCCCACGCGGCTGAAGCGCTGGAGATCGGAGCCGATGCAGTGCTGGTCAACACCGCCATTGCCGTAGCACGCAATCCGGTGGAAATGGCCAAGGCATTCAGACTGGCTGTAGAAGCCGGACGCATGGCCCGTCTCGCAGGCCTGGGACGCGTGGCTACCGGAGCGGCGGTGCACGCCGAGGCCACGAGCCCGCTGACCGCATTTCTTGACTGAACCCAACATTATCAAACCACAGATATGACAATCGACAATATCAATCTCCACAGCTATCCCGGCTCGGAGAAGACATACATGCAGGGCCAGATCCACCCTGACGTGAGAGTCGGCATGCGCCGTGTCATCCTTACACCCACTGTAAAGGTAGCAGCCGACGGCACCAAAACCGTCAGAGAAAACGCACCGGTCTACATCTACGATACAAGCGGCGTGTACACCGATCCGGAAGTGACCGTCGACATCAACCGCGGACTCCCCCGCATACGCGAAGCCTGGAACGCGCGACGCGACGATCTCGAGCAGCTGCCGGCCATCACCTCGGACTACGGACGCCAGCGCGAAGCCGACAAATCGCTCGACACTATCCGGTTCGCCAACCGCCACCTGCCCCTGCGGGCCAAGGACGGGCGCCGGATCACCCAGATGGACCTCGCACGCAAAGGGATCATCACTCCTGAAATGGAATATGTGGCTATCCGTGAGAATATGAACAATGCGGCTCTCGGCATCAAGAGCTATATCACTCCCGAACTAGTCAGAGAGGAAGTGGCCGCCGGACGTGCCGTCATCCCCGCCAATCCCAACCATCCCGAAGCCGAGCCGATGATCATCGGCCGCAAGTTTGCAGTCAAACTCAACACCAACATAGGCAATTCAGCTCTTTCGTCGGGCATAGAAGAGGAGGTCAGCAAAGCCGTGTGGAGCTGCTACTGGGGCGGCGATACACTGATGGATCTCTCTACCGGAGCGAACATCCACGAGACACGCGAATGGATCATCCGCAACTGCCCGGTGCCGGTCGGGACTGTCCCGGTCTATCAGGCCCTCGAAAAGGTCGACGGCAGCGTGGAGCGCCTTTCGTGGGAGATCTATCGCGACACACTCATAGAGCAGGCAGAGCAGGGAGTAGACTATTTCACCATCCATGCCGGAGCTCTCCGCGCGCATGCCGACATGATACAGGAGCGCCTGACCGGCATCGTCAGCCGCGGCGGCTCGATCATGACGCGCTGGGCCGTGATGCACAACGAAGAAAACTTCCTCTACACACATTTCGACGAGATATGCGAGATACTTGCCCGCTATGATGTGGCCGTATCGCTCGGCGACGGTCTTCGCCCCGGATCTATCCACGACGCCAATGACCGCTCGCAGTTCCTGGAACTCGACGTGCTGGGCGAACTGACCGAAAAGGCATGGGCCCACGGAGTGCAGGTACTCATAGAGGGCCCGGGACACGTGCCCATGCAGAAAATCCAGGAGAATATGAACCGCGAGCTGGAGAAGTGCCACGAGGCGCCCTTCTACACCCTCGGGCCGCTCACTACCGACATAGCTCCGGCCTACGACCATATCACTTCGGCCATCGGCGCGGCTCAGATAGCATGGGCCGGAACTGCCATGATCTGCTATGTGACCCCAAAAGAACATCTGGCTCTGCCGAATCTCGACGACGTACGCCAGGGCGTGATAACTTACAAGATAGCTGCGCACGCCGCTGACCTTGCCAAGGGTTATCCCGGCGCACAGGTGCGCGACGACGCGATGAGCCTCGCACGCTATGATTTCCGCTGGAAAGACCAGTTCAATCTTTCGCTCGATCCGGAGAAGGCGCGCCGCTACTACGTGGAGAGCCACCGCGACGACGACCATTTCTGCACCATGTGCGGCCCGAACTTCTGCGCCATGCGCATATCACAGTCGACCGCCGAAGACTGCGTGAAATAAACAGAATGCAATGTTTTACGACGAACTGAAAAAATACGACTGGGATCAGACAACAGCCGAAATAGCCTCTAAAACAGCTGCCGACGTGGAGGCCGCTCTCGCCAAAGAGCATCTTGAAACCGATGACTTCATGGCACTCATATCGCCTGCCGCACAACCCTACCTCGAAGAGATGGCACGCCTTTCGCATGCATATACTCTCGAACGTTTCGGCAAAACGATCTCGATGTACATACCGCTCTACGTCAGCAACGCATGCACCAACAAATGCGTGTATTGCGGATTCAACCACGACAATCCTTTCACCCGCGTCACGCTGACCCTCGATCAGGTGAAAGCCGAATGCGAGGCAATACGCCGGCTCGGACCGTTCGAGAATCTGCTGATCGTATCGGGAGAATTCCCGCGGCTCAACGGAGTGGACTATCTCGAAAAGGTGCTCCACGTGGCGCGTCCCTACTTCAACAATCTCACCATTGAGGTGATGCCTATGAGGGCCCGCGACTATGAGCGGCTGACCCACAGCGGCCTCAACGGAGTGGTCTGCTTTCAGGAGACCTATCACGAAGCGGCCTACAAGACCTACCATCCGCGCGGCATGAAGTCGATATTCGAGTGGCGCGTCAACGGTTTTGACCGCATGGGGCAGGCAGGAGTACACAAGATCGGAATGGGAGTGTTAATAGGACTGGAAGACTGGCGCACGGACGTCACTATGATGGCCCGTCATCTCCGCTATCTGCGCAAGCATTACTGGAAGACACGCTACAGCATCAATTTCCCTCGCATGTGTCCGGCCGAAGGAGGCTATCAGCCCAAAGTGGTGATGACCGACCGCGAGCTTGCTCAGCTGACATTCGCCTTCCGCATATTCGACCACGACGTGGATATATCATATTCGACCCGCGAATCTCCCAAGTTCCGCGCCAACATGATGAAGCTCGGAGTGACATCGATGAGCGCCGGAAGCAAGACCGATCCGGGAGGCTACTGCTCGGAGCCCGACTCCCTCGAACAGTTCGAGGTGACCGACTCCCGCACGCCAGCCCAGGTGGCCGAGGAGATCCGCTCTCTCGGCTACGAGACCGTCTGGAAAGACTGGGACCGGAGCTTCGACTGATCCCCTCCGCGTCATCACACTCATGGCATTTCCGCTCCCGTCGCCGCGGCCGAGTCCGCGCGACGGGAGCGGAACATTTATACGGTCACATTGACCGGCTGGAACCAGCGGGGTTGGCGATGTGGAAAAAAAGCGGTAACTTTGCAGCGATTTTCACTAAAGACAAGGTTAAAGAGATATGATAGCGGTAAACAATTTAGGCATACAGTTTGGCAAGAGAGTGTTGTTTCAGGATGTGAACATGAAGTTCACTCCCGGCAACTGTTACGGAATCATAGGCGCCAACGGCGCGGGAAAGTCCACTCTCATGCGTATGCTCAGCGGACAGCTCAGCCCCACACACGGCACCATCACACAGGGCCCGGGAGAGCGCATGAGCGTGCTTGAGCAGGATCACTTCAAATTCGATGAGTTCACGGTCATGGACACAGTGCTTCAGGGACACACCGTGCTGTGGGACATCATGAAAGAGAAGGATGCACTGTATGCCAAGCCCGACTTCAGCGATGCCGACGGAATACGCGCCTCCGAACTGGAGGAGAAATTCGCCGAGCTTGAAGGGTGGAACGCCGAGAGCGACGCCGCAAGCCTGCTCAGCGGCCTCGGTATAAAGGAGGACAAGCACTATATGCTGATGAAAGACCTGAGCGGTAACGAGAAAGTGCGCGTGCTTCTGGCCAAGGCTCTCTTCGGCAACCCCGACAACCTGCTGCTCGACGAGCCCACCAACGACCTTGACCTTGACACCGTGGCATGGCTCGAAAATTATCTTTCGAACTTTGAGAACACCGTGCTCGTAGTATCCCACGACCGCCACTTCCTCGACTCGGTCTCGACCCACACGCTCGACATCGACTACAACAAGGTGTCGCTTTTCGCAGGCAACTACAGCTTCTGGTACGAGTCGAGCCAGCTTGCCCTGCGCCAGCAGCAGCAGCAGAACAAGAAGGCCGAGGAGAAGCGCAAGGAGCTGCTCGAATTCATACAGCGGTTCAGCGCCAACGTGGCCAAGTCGAAGCAGACCACGAGCCGCAAGAAGATGCTCGAAAAACTCAATATCGAAGAGATCCAGCCATCGTCGCGCCGCTATCCGGGCATCATCTTCACTCCGGAACGCGAGCCGGGCAACAAGATTCTCGAAGTGCACGGACTGACGGCCTCCGTCGACGGCGACCTGCTTTTCAAGGATGTCAACTTCCAGATTGAGAAGGGCGACAAGGTGGCATTCCTCAGCCGCGACCCGCGTGCCATGACAGCCCTCTTCGAGATCATCAACGGCAACCGCAAGGCAGATGCCGGCACGTTTGACTGGGGACAGACCATCACCACTGCCTATCTGCCGCTCGACAACTCGGCGTTCTTCAACACCGACATGAACCTTGTCGACTGGCTCTGCCAGTTCAGCGACGATTCGAGCGAGATTTACCTCAAAGGCTTCCTCGGCAAGATGCTTTTCTCAGGCGAGGAGGTGCTCAAAAAAGCCTCGGTGCTCTCCGGTGGCGAGAAAATGCGCTGCATGATAGCCCGCATGATGCTCCGCAACGCCAACACCATGGTGCTCGACTCCCCCACCAACCATCTTGACCTCGAATCGATCCAGGCATTCAACAACACGCTGCAGACGTTCAAGGGCAACATCCTGCTCGCATCGCATGACCACGAGTTCATCCAGACGGTCTGCAACCGCATCATAGAGCTTACTCCATCGGGCATCATCGACAAGATGATGGACTACGACGACTACATCACCGATGAACGAGTGGCCGCCGCCCGCGAAAAAATGTATGGAACCAACTGAATGACCCTGCAATGGTAAAACATATCGTCACTTTCAAGCTATCGGGAACGGCTGAGGAACGGGCCGCTGTGGCTCGCCGCTTTGCCGAAGCCCTCATGGCGCTTCCCGGTCAGATACCATGCCTGAAGAGCATGGAAGCAGGCATAAACGAGAATCCGGCCGAAGAATGGGATCTCGTGCTGACGGCCATAGTGCCGACCCTGGCCGATGTCGATGTCTACGCCAAGCACCCGGCACACGTGGCCGCCGCTTCAATCATAGCCAGTCACAAAGCCGGCCGTGCCTGCGTCGATTACACCTTCGAGTAATCATTCCGGCCGACAGCCGACATAAGGCGCGCGGCGCTGTCGGCTGACAGAAAGGCATCCGACGGGATGATCAGACTCCGGGCCGCGCCGTCGCTGATGTGGAGCGTGTATACACGCTTTCCAGGCGTGACTCTCCGGATAGCTGAAAATGGTATCAATTCATAATCATCGTCGACCATAGTCACAGACTGCGGCGGCGATGATTCATTTTTATCGGACTGATGCCCGATACTTTCCGAATCAGACTCAAGCCGCGGATCATGAACTGCTTCCACAATTTTCTGATAGACAACAACAAGCGCTGAGTCATTGATAAGGATACGCTTCGGAGCGACGCAAAGACGGGCGCCGCTCTTGACCATCGACCGCAGGCATAGGTGGAGCATAACAAGGGGATAGACACAGAAAGCGAGAATGACACCCGCGAAGGTCCAACGCATGCCGTCATTGTCAGCCAACGCCATAACAAGACACACCGTCAGGATCAGCAGCGGAATCCATAACCACCGGGCCACGAATCGTCCAAGCGAGGGACGGATATAGGCTGAAGGCAATGTCGAGAAGATGCCTGTCAGCGGCTCTCCCGTCAAAAACAGGGCGCGCTCTGCCGTAAAGGAGGCGCGCCCTGCCGTAGCATCGTCAGTCGGTGTCAAAACTGATTCAGTCAAGTTTATGAATTACAAGACCTGAACGGAGTTTCGGCTCGAACCATGTGGTCTTCGGGGGCATGATGTTGCCTGAATCGGCAATATCCATCAGCTGCTTCATCGACACGGGATAGAGCGCGAGCGCCACAGCCATCTCCCCGCTGTCGACGCGGCGCTTGAGCTCGCCGAGTCCGCGGATGCCGCCCACGAAGTCGATACGCTTGTCGGAGCGGAGATCGGTGATGCCGAGGATGTCGCGAAGTATGAGATCGCTTGATATGGTCACGTCGAGCACTCCGATCGGATCTTTGTCATCGTAACGCCCCTCACGCGCAGTAAGCGAGTACCATTGCCCGTCGAGATAAAGCGAGAAATTATGCAGGCTCTCCGGACGATAGATTTCCTCGCCCTTGGGCTCGACTATGAAGTCCTTGTCGAGCTTTTTGAGAAATTCCTGCGGAGTGAGGCCGTTGAGATCGCGCACCACACGATTGTAATCAATGATTTTCAGATGCGATGCCGGGAAAGCCACTGCAAGGAAATAGTTATACTCCTCATCCCCCTTATGGTGAGGGTTGGCTTTGGCTTTTTCCGCACCGACCAGAGCAGCGGCAGCTGTGCGGTGATGACCGTCGGCAATATAGAGATATGGTATTTTGGCAAACTCCTCAGTTATGGTGGCAATCGTTTCGGGGTTGTCAATGACCCAGAAATGGTGACCGAAACCGTCGGGCGCCGTGAAGTCATATTCAGGAGTGCCCTTGGTGACATCCGCAATAATCTGTTCGAGCGCCGGATTGTCGGGGAATGCGAAAAACACGGGCTCTATATTGGCATTGTTGATCCTGACATGCTTCATGCGGTCTTCCTCCTTGTCGCGACGTGTCAGCTCGTGCTTCTTGATGCGCTGCTCCATATAATCGTCGACATTGGCGGCGATGACAATACCATACTGAGTGCGGCCATCCATTGTCTGAGCGTAGATATAGTAATGGTCGGCATCGTCCTGCACAAGCCATCCGTTGCGCTGGAAGGCATTGAAATTCTCTACGGCCTTGTCATAGACACGCGGATCGTGCTCGTCGGTCGACGGCTCGAAGTCGATCTCTGGTTTGATGATGTGGTAGAGCGACTTTGGATTGCCATGAGCCTCCTTGCGCGCTTCATCCGAATTGAGCACGTCGTAAGGGCGCGAAGCCACTTCTTCCACCATTTCTTTGGGAGGACGCACCCCCCTGAAGGGTTTGACTTTTGCCATAATCTATTGGGTATTAATTAAGGTAATGCATATAATGACAGGCGATATAGTCAGAAGCTGTCCCTAACAATCGTCTGCTCGCGGTCAGGGCCTATCGAGACGATAGCGATGGGTGTCTTGAGCTGTTTCTCAAGGAAGTCGATATAATCGCGGAATGCTTTGGGAAATTCGCTCTCCTTTTTCATCCGCGTCATGTCTGTCTTCCATCCGGGGAGAGTCACATAGACAGGCTTTACCTCCACACCGTCGACTGTGTAGGGGAAATCCTCCACACGTTTGCCGTCGATCTCATAGGCAACGCAAGCCTTTATCTCGTCGAACCCGTCGAGCACATCGCTCTTCATCATGATAAGTCGGGTGACTCCGTCAATCATGATGGCATATCTGAGCGCAACGAGATCGATCCATCCACAGCGGCGCTCCCGGCCTGTAACGGCTCCGTATTCGTGGCCGAGATCGCGGATACGCTTGCCTGTCTCGTCAAAAAGCTCTGTCGGAAATGGCCCGCTGCCGACACGAGTGCAATATGCCTTGAATATGCCGTAGACGTCGCCGATACGGTTGGGGGCTACGCCGAGTCCGGCGCATGCTCCGGCCGTGATGGTATTGGACGATGTGACGAAAGGATATGAGCCGAAATCCACATCGAGCAGGGTTCCTTGCGCTCCTTCGCACAGCACGCTTTTACCGTCGGCAAGAGCGCGGTTGATAAAGAATTCACTGTCGACTATATCGAAAGTCTTGATATAGTCGATGGCATCCATCCATTTTTTTTCAAGTTCCGCGGTGTCGGGTGTCTCTCCGAGCGAGGCAAGCATGCCCATATGACGGTCGCGGGCCTTGGCGTAACGTTCGCTGAAGTCAGGCATAAGAGTATCGCCGAGACGCAGACCGTTGCGGCTCACCTTGTCGGTATATGTCGGCCCGATACCCTTGCCGGTGGTGCCAATCTTCGAGCTTCCCTTGGCTTTCTCGCTGGCCGCGTCGAGAAGACGGTGAGTAGGCATTATCAGGTGCACTTTTTTTGAAAGTTTCAGAATAGAGCGCAGAGGTATGCCTGATTTCTCAAGACTTTCGGCTTCCTCGCGGAAGAGCACCGGATCAAGAACCACACCGTTGCCTATCAGATTGGTTTTGCCGTCCTGGAATATTCCGGACGGTATAGAACGCAAAACATATTTCTTGCCTTCGAACTCAAGGGTATGTCCTGCATTGGGCCCCCCCTGAAAACGGGCTATGATGTCGTAGCGGGGCGTAAGCACATCCACTACCTTGCCTTTACCTTCATCGCCCCACTGGAGGCCGAGCAATACGTCTACTTTCATTGCTTTTCGATATTGTATGATTGGTGTCGAATTGTTACTCTTTCTTTCGTGCCGAGGGTTTCGGCTTTCGGGCGCAACGGGAGCATACGCCGTAAATATACAGATCGGCGTAAGCCGGATGAAAGGCGCTGTAGCGCCTTGATGCGAGCAAGCGGTCGATCTCGGCATCCTTCACCTCACGAACCTTACCGCACTGAGTGCATACAAGATGATGATGGTTGGTGATTCCTGCCACTTTCTCATATTGTGCGGGAGTTGATCCGAAATTATGACGACGCACAAGCCCTGCGTCGACAAGTATATCCATTGTATTATAGACCGTGGCCCTGCTTACATGATATCCGTCGGCATCGAGCATGCGATGTAGAGTATCGACGAAAAAATGCTCCGACAGACTGAACACTTTGTCGAGTATGGCATAGCGTTCAGGCGTCCGACGCAGACGGTGCTGCATCAGATATCGGTTTAGTGCCGCGGTTGCGGCGGTTTTGGTTCGTTCGTCGTTCATCGCGATGACAAAGTTAAAAAATCCTTTTCACTCTGCCATAATTTAATGCGTAAAAAAAGTGACATGGGGAAGAAAACGTCGCCCGGCAGGATTGGCCGGGCGACGCTATGCTCTGAAATTATTACGGTCGTGTCAGAAATAAAAATTCGACGTCTTCGCATATACAAGCATTCCCTCTCCGATCTGCTGCGCTACGGCATCGCCGCAGGAATTGCGCACTATCGCCAGAGCGAATGCCAGCGTCGAAGCCGGCCCGTTAGCTGTGATCAGATTGTCGAGCGCTACAACCGGAGCGCCACGCATCAGGATTTTGTCGGACTCCGGCTCCATACCGGGATAGCATGTAGCCTCGCGACCGTCAAGTATGCCGAGGGGAGCGAGCACCAAAGCCGGCGAGGCACATATGGCGGCGATCTTGCCATGCTTTGCTGCGTGGACACGAAGTGCGTCGGTCACGATTTTACTGTCGGCAAGATTCTGCGCGCCAGGCATTCCACCCGGACAAATGAGCCATTCAGCTTCATTGAAGCAAGCCTCGTCAGGCAACAGGTCGGCTTCGACCATAATACCGTGGGCTCCGCATACTTTCTCGCTGTTTTCTGGGTTGATCGCGACCGTGAGCACATTCATGCCAGCACGCCGCATGACGTCGATTGTGGCCAACGCCTCAGTCTCTTCGAATCCGGGGGCTAAAAACAAGTAAGAGCGTTTCATGATTAAAAATATTAGGATTGGTAGTATCAGTATTCGATATATTTCAATCTGTATCGGCAAATGTAACCATTATTCGGGATAAATATGTAATTTTGACAGAAATTTTCAGACACAATGAGACAAATTCCACCAAAACCGTCAATATTCCTAATCATCGGGACAATTATCCTCACTGCCTGGGGATGCGACTCACGCCGCTGGCACTCGGTGGAGGGATGTGTATGGGCCACGACCTATCATGTGACTTACCGTGGAGGGCATGACCTGTCCGATTCTATCCTTGCCACAATGAAGCGTGTCGAAAAATCTCTATCCCCATTCGACAAAGGATCGGTGATAAGCCTGATCAACCGCAACGAGAGTGATCACTGCGACTCACTGGTGTCCGTCGTCACGGAAGCATCAAGGCACGTATGGGCAATCAGCGGCGGCAAATTCGATCCGACAGTGGCGCCTGCTGTCAATCTGTGGGGGTTCGGATACGAGGATACAGATGGTGAGCCATCTTCGGAAGCCATAGACAGTGTCAGAGCGATCGTGGGTATGGACAGATGCTATGTGGCCGACGGCAGAATGATCAAAAAATCAGCCTCGACACAGTTCAACTTCAGCGCGATAACGAAGGGACTCGGATGCGACGAAGTGGCAGCGATGATGAAACGCAACGGCGTGGATGATTACATGGTGGAGATAGGTGGAGAAATATGCGTAGGCGGCCACAATCCGGCACGCGAGAAATGGCATATAATGATCGACACTCCATCCGACAGCACAATTGCGCCCGGCCGCCGCGGGCTGACTACGATAGGACTGACCGACTGCGGCATAGCCACCTCGGGCAATTACCGCAACTATCGCGACACCTCCAACGGACGCATAGGCCATACCATCGATCCGATGACATGCCGCCCGGTTAAAAGCGCCACACTGTCGGCGACCGTCATAGCCCGCGACGCCATGACCGCCGACGCTCTGGCAACAGCCTGCATGGCCATGACCGCCAAAGCGGCAATGGAGATGATAGAGCATGAGGAGGGGGCAGAGGCCATGATTGTAACGGCCTCGCATGAATCACCCGGCAGCATGGACATAGTATGCAGCAAAGGATTTCCAAGATGGGAGTAATCAGAGAATACCGGCCCTCGGACGCCGACAGAATCACGGATATCTACAACCATTACATCACCGACACCACAATCACCTTCGAGACCGAACCGCTTGATGTCGATGCGATGAGACAGCGACTTGACGGGATTGCCTCCGATTATCCCCTGGTCGTGGCTGAATACGACGGCGACGTGGCCGGCTACGCCTACTGTCACAGATGGAAGCAGAGCCGCTCATACAGCCCTACTGCCGAAACCACTCTATATGTCGATACAAGATATCAGAGGCTCGGCATCGGCACCGCCCTTCTGCGCCGGTTGATCGACGAGTGTCGCAGACGGCCTTCGATCCATGCGCTTATCGCCTGCATAACGGCCGACAACGCATCAAGCCGCAGACTTCATGAGCGTGAAGGATTCATGCAGGTATCGGAGTTCAAGGCAGTAGGCCTTAAATTCGGGCGCCGGCTTGATGTCGTCGACTATGAGCTCATAGTAGGGCAATAAACGACAAAACTGCAGCTGAGGCCTGCGGAGACCTGCGTATCTTTGCGGCTGAAATGAGAACCATCACTGAGATAATAGTGCATTGCACTGCCACCCCGCGCTCACGCAACGTCAGCGCGGCAGATGTCGACCGCTGGCACCGCCAGCGAGGATTCAACCAGATCGGCTACCACTATCTGATACGCCTTGACGGCTCTGTCGAGACCGGGCGCCCGGAGAGCTCTGTCGGAGCCCACTGCCTCGGGCATAATGCCGAAAGTATCGGAGTGGCCTATGCGGGCGGAACGGAGCGCGACGGCACTCCGGCCGACACCCGTACGAATGCCCAAAAATCGTCGCTTATCAAACTTCTGACCGATCTGGTCAGCAGATACCCGGGAGCCTTAATCAGAGGACACCGCGACTTCGCCCGAAAAGCGTGTCCGTCGTTTGACGCCACCGCCGAATACGCCCTGCTATGCGGCGGACTCAAACAGCCGCCGGACACAGGACGATGATAATTGGGATTTTTTGTGTAACTTTGCGACCGGATTAAAGCCTGCACTTATCTCCTCCGGCACAATCCAATCCAACACATCCAACCACCGACCCCTACAGCCATCATCATTCAGAAGATGCATCCTATACGTATAAAACGCCTTTACAGATTCATGCTCAAGAGTTTCGTACCCTTGTTCGTGATGACGTTCTTCATATGCCTCTTCATCGTGATGATGCAGTTTCTATGGCGTTTCATCGATGATTTCGTCGGCAAAGGGCTTGGAATCGGAGTAATAGGAGAGCTGTTTTTCTATGCATCCCTGACGATGATACCGATGGCGTTGCCTCTCGCCATATTGCTGGCGTCGCTGATGACATTCGGCAATCTCGGGGAACGCTTCGAACTGACTGCCATGAAAGCTTCAGGAGTGTCACTGCTCAAAGTGATGAGTCCGCTGATAGTACTTGTGGCCCTGATAGCGATCGCTGCGTTTTTTTTCCAGAACAACGTATTGCCGGTGGCGCAGACCAAAATGTGGACTCTATTGTATTCGATGCGCCAGAAATCTCCAGAGCTTGAGATCCCCGAAGGTGTCTTCTACGACCAGATACCGGGATACAACCTATATGTCAAGGAGAAAAACCGCGATAACGGTACTCTTTACCATATGATGATCTATGACCTGTCAAAAGGATTTGACAATGCAAGCGTGATACTTGCCGACTCCGGACGACTTGTCATGACGGAAGACAAAACCCATCTTGTATTGAGGATGTGGCAGGGTGAATCGTTCGAGAATCTCAAAGAGGCCGAAATGAGCAGTGCCAATGTTCCTTACAGACGCGAATCGTTTGACTATAAAGAGGTGCTCCTCAAATTCGATGCCAATTTCAACCGCATGAATGAAGATGGTATGCGCAATCAATACGTAGGCAAAAACATAGCCGAACTACAGGAGACAATTGATTCGGTGCGTGGCGAAGTGGACAGCATTGGCTCTGAATATGCCAAAGCCGTACAGTCGGCCGGCCTAATGTCGATGCCTCTCACGCAGGGCAATGACAGCACCGCCCTCGGTCAGGCGGCTGCCCGTAGCCTCAATGTCGACTCAGTGTTCAGGGGATCAACCTCAGCCTATGCGCTCAGTTATCTTCAGACTGCTCTTGAGAAGACCAAACGCCAGCGTCAGGACTATGAGTTCAAAGGGTATGCTATGGCTGATAAACGCAAGACTATAAGGCGCCACGGCATAGAACTTCAAAAGAAATTCACCCTTTCGTTTGCCTGCCTTGTGTTTTTTTTCATAGGCGCGCCACTCGGAGCGATCATCCGCAAGGGTGGCCTCGGGATGCCGTTGGTGATATCGGTGTTTCTATTTATCTTCTACTATATCATCGACAACACTGGCAACAAGATGGCGCGGGAAGGACGTCTGGAAGTGTGGGAAGGGATGTGGCTGAGTGCAGCCGTATTGCTGCCTCTGGGCATATTCTTCACTTACAAGGCCGTCAACGACTCGGCTGTATTCAATCGCGACGCTTACGCCAATGCTATACGTCGTCTGCTCGGACGCGGTGAAGTGCGTTCGGTGCAGATGAAGGAAGTTATCATGGAGGAGGTAGCAAAGCCTGAAGCGCTGGAGCGTCTCCGCAATCTTTCGGAGCACGCATCCCGATTGCGTAAGACGATATCGGACAGTATGAATTATATCTCATACTGGATCCGCGGAGTGCCTCGCGGCGATCTAAAGGCACTGTCGGCCGAGCTTGAGCAGACGGTGGAATATCTCGCCAACTCACGCGAGCGACTTGTGGTCATGAAGCTCATGGACTATCCCATACTGCGCAGTCTGTGGATTTATCACCCGACAGGTCTGCGATGGGTGGCGTGGAGCGCGATAATAATCTTTCCTATAGGCTTGCCGCTATATCTGATAGGCCGACGCTCCATACGCCATCTTGACAGCGAGACAGCCACTATCGAAAAAGTAAGCAAAGAGGAAATAAAGCTTATCGAAGAGCGGCAGAAAGACTGACATATCGAAATCAAACATATACATAAACTGCAAAGAAAGCAAACCACCGGATATATGGAACAAATAAGACTCAACACCATTGAGGAAGCGATCGCTGACTTCCGCGAAGGAAAATTCGTGATAGTAGTGGATGACGAAGACCGTGAAAACGAAGGTGATCTCATCATGGCGGCTGAGAAAGCCACTCCGGAGAGCGTCAATTTCATGGTGACGAACGCCCGCGGAGAGCTTTGCGCTCCCCTGACCATATCGCGTTGCCGCGAACTCGACCTGCCTCATCAGGTGGATGAAAACACTTCGATGCTGGGCACTCCTTTCACCATAACCGTAGACAAACTCGAAGGATGCACCACCGGAGTCTCAGCCCATGACCGTGCCGCCACGCTGCGCCATCTGTCGGATCCAGACGCCAAGCCGTCGGACTTCGGACGACCGGGACATGTGCATCCGCTTTACGCACAGGACGAGGGAGTGCTCCGCCGCCCGGGACACACGGAGGCGGCCATAGATCTCGCCCGCCTGGCCGGACTGCGCCCTGCCGCCACTCTGATAGAGATACTCAATCCCGACGGCACCATGGCCCGCCTTCCGCAGCTACGGGAAAAAGCCGACGAATGGGGACTGAAACTGATCTCCATACGCGATCTGATAGCCTACCGCATGCTCCGCGAATCCACTGTAGAGATGGGCGAGGAGGTGAATCTTCCCACGGCCTACGGACATTTCCGCCTGATACCGTTCCGCCACAAACCCACCGGACTGGAACATATAGCCCTGATAAAAGGTGATGTTACGACCGACGAGCCTGTGCTGGTACGTGTGCATTCATCTTGCGCCACAGGCGATATATTCGGCTCGCGCAGATGCGATTGCGGCGAACAGCTTCACCGCTCCATGCTGGCAATAGAGCGCGAAGGGCGGGGAGTGGTGCTCTACCTCAGTCAGGAGGGGCGCGGCATAGGGCTCATGGAGAAGATACGAGCCTACAAGCTCCAGGAAGAGGGACTCGACACTGTCGACGCCAATCTTCACCTCGGCCATAAGGCCGATGAACGCGATTACGGAGTGGGAGCGCAGATTCTCCACCGTCTCGGCATAAGAAAGATGAGGCTGATGACCAATAATCCCAAAAAGCGCATAGGACTTGAAGGATACGGCCTGCAGGTGGCTGAGATTGTGCCGATAGAGATTGAACCCAACGACGACAACCGCTTCTACATGCACACCAAGAAAGAGCGCATGGGTCATAAGCTTCACAACGTAGACTGATGTTACTGACTGCAAAGACTCTCAGCAATCTGGTGCGTCGGATCGCGATGGCGTCACTGACAGTCATCGCGGCCGGGGTATGCTCATGCGGATCCGATACGGCTTACTCCCCCGAACTCACCAAAGCCCTCGACAGGGCCGGCAACAACCGTCACGAGCTCGTAAGCGTGCTCGAACACTATGAAAACGAGCCTGAAAAGCTGGCCGCCGCCGAATATCTGATATCCAATATGCAGGGCCATTATTCCTATCAAGGCCCCGAGCTCGACTCCCTGGAAACATTTCTGGCGAAACTAACACGAAAGGAAGTGGACTTTTTCTTCACTGCCGAGGAACTCAAACGCTGGAACAAGTTTTCTCTAGTCAATCTGCCACGAAAAGACGATCTGAAAAATGTCACGTCAGAAATCCTCATAGAGAACATAGATCTGGCTTTTCTGCAATGGAAAAAGAGACCATGGAACAGGAATCTGGAATTTGAGGACTTCTGCGAACTGCTGCTGCCGTATTCAATCAGCGACGACACACCTGTAAAATGGCGCAAGACCTACGCCGAACACTACGATCATGTCCTTGACTCGCTTTACAAGGGCGACGACGTGATTGAAGCGGCCATGATACTGTTCAAATATATCCAGAGCGAGAAATGGATCTTCAACGACCAGCTGCTCACGCCACACCGCACAGCCATGAATCTGTTCCGCAACAGAGTGGGCTACAGCCGCGACTGGTGTGATCTGCTCATGTACGCCATGCGGTCGTGCGGCATTCCCGTGACATCCGACAATGTCATGTACTCGCCCGACAACCACTATTCCTACCAGTGGATAGTGGTGCGCGATCCCGAGACATCGTCGTATTATCCCATCGGGCTTGACGACTATGTGCCTGACCGCCGCCGCCGACCGAGTTCGCCGCGGACTATGGGCAAAGTATACCGTCTGTCGTACAGACGCCAGGAAGAAAGGATGGCACGTCTCAACGATGTACGTTCGCTGCCCACGCGCCTCAACAATCCTTTTTTCCAGGATGTCACCAGCGACTATTTCGGGCACAACAGCACTACGGTGCCGGTGAGACTTCCCGCCAAGGAGAGCGCCTATCTGGGACTATGGACCGAAGGGAGCTGGGAAATCATCGGCACTGGATATCGCGATGGCGAATCAGTAACATTCTATGATCTGGAACCGGGTGTGATCTTCGCGCCGGTCCGTCACACACCCGAAGGATTCATACCCTGCGGCGACGCTTTCTTCCTGAAAAGCGACTCTACCGTACGCATACTGCGTCCTGAACCTGAACGGGCAGTAAAGAAGGTGCGCATACGCCGTATGACCCCTTTCACAAACGTAATGGCAATGCGTATGTCGGAGCATCTTCACGGATATACGATCATGGCCTCCGCCGACTATGCTTTCACCGATCCCGACACGATCTTCACGGTTCACGACACAGACACCATATACACCGACCTGCTCAACATCGCGTTGCCACAGGACAAACCTTACCGGTATCTGCGCATGAGCGCTCCGGAAGGGAAACGTTTCAGCATCGGCGAGATGGACATTTACGACGACAAGGAGATGAAGCAGCGGCGTGTATGTCCGGTCATAGAAAAATTCCCGGCCAATTTCAATTCCGACTACCTGCAGGACTACAATCTGTCGACCCGCTTCACTCTGCCAGCCGACAGGAGTTTCTTCACCTATGATCTCAACAACAAGCCGGCGGCCGTAGTATCGGTGTCGTTTCATACCGACGGAAATTTCATATATGAGGACAGTGAATACGAGGTGTATTATCTCGCTTCCGACGGTGAATGGACCAAGATTGCCGACGTAGTGGCCAAGGCCTCGTATGTAGATGTCGTGGCGCCTGCCAATGCGCTTCTGCTGATCTGCCGAAAGAATTCCGATCTAAGAGGCCAGGCATTCATATACGAGAACGGACGCCAGCTGTATTCCTACAACCTGGCACGGCTCAACCACTGAGAATTATTTGGCCGAGAGCGAAATAAATAGTAACTTTGTCGCACTAAACCATACAAAATCTTATCCACATATCATCAACGTCATGGATCAGGAACTTGACTGGGCTAACCTTTCATTCGGTTACATCCCTACCGACTACAACGTGCGCTGCCGCTATCACAACGGCCGCTGGGGCGAGATAGAAGTGTCATCGTCAGATACGATCAACATGCACATGGCCGCCACATCGCTCCATTACGGCCAGGAAATATTCGAAGGGCTTAAAGCTTTCCGCGGCGTCGACGGCAAGGTTCGCATATTCCGTCTGGAGGAGAACGCCAAGCGTATTATTTCTTCGGCCAACGGCATTAAGATGGCCCCTGTGCCGGTGGAACTGTTCAGCCAGATGGTCATCAAGGCTGTAGAACTCAACGCCCGTTTCATACCGCCATACGGAAGCGGCGCGTCGCTCTACATACGTCCGCTCGAACTGGGCATGAGCGCTCAGATCGGGGTGCATCCTTCATCGGAATATCTTTTCATGGTAATGGTGACACCTGTCGGTCCATATTTCAAAGAGGGCTTCAAACCCACCAACATATGCATCATGCGCGAGTTTGACCGGGTAGCTCCCAAGGGCACCGGGCGATGGAAAGTGGGGGGCAACTACGCCGCCAGTCTGGAAGCCGGCGAACGGGCCCATGAGCTCGGTTACTCGGCCGTGCTTTATCTCGACCCGCGCGAAAAGAAATATGTCGACGAGTGTGGGCCGGCCAACTTCTTCGCCATCAAACAGGGGCGCTACATCACCCCTGCTTCTGAATCGATATTGCCTTCAGTGACCAACCGCAGCCTGATGCAGCTCGCACGCGACATGGGCATTGAGGTTGAAGAGCGGCATATTCCTCTCGAAGAGCTCGCCGAGATCGACGAAGCAGGAGCCTGCGGTACGGCAGCCGTGGCATCACCCGTTGCTGAAATCCATGACCTCGACACCGGCATCAATTATATCGTGGCAAAAGACCACAAGCCGGGTCCGATCACCACACGTCTGTATGAGAAACTTCGGGCCGTGCAGCTCGGCGAAGAGCCCGACACACACGGATGGAATACCATAGTGGAAGGGATATGATGAGCTCATATCAATCTCTGATAGACAAGTATTATCCCGAAGGGTCACCCCTTCGGGATATTTTTCTGCGCCACAGCCGCGCTGTTGCCTCTCTGGCTCTTGAAATAGCTGACCGTTGCCATCTGCCGCTTGACAGGGCCATGGTGGAGGAAGCGGCCATGCTCCATGACATAGGCATATTCCTGACCGATGCGCCCGGCATACACTGCCATGGCACTGCCCCTTATATAGCCCACGGATATCTCGGAGCCGATCTGCTCCGCAAAGAGCATTTCAGCGAGGCGACGGCCCGCGTTGCCGAGCGCCATACCGGCTCCGGTATCACGCCGGCCGATATCACCGATCAGCATCTGCCACTGCCTGCCGACCGCTCATATATGCCGGAAAGCCTGCTTGAGCGGCTGATATGCTATGCCGACAAATTCTATTCAAAAAGCGGCGATATGAAACAGAAAAGCCTTGACCGGGTCAAGGCTTCACAGGCGCGTATTTCAGAATCGACGCTAAAACGGTTCGAGTCGCTTCACGATGAATTCGGAGCGGCGACCGATTAAAGCACCACTGTGGCTCTGACAGGAAAATGATCCGAGGGCACACGTGCCTTGAAATTGCCTATCCTAAGTTCAGAGGGTGCATTGGCGCTTGCCGGCGCCACCTCGCCGCCCTCGTCAGTGCGGTATGTGTCGGTCAGAATCCCATATTTCTCCACCCTGATGCCGTGGCTTACGAATATATGGTCGATCCGCTGGTCGGAAAAAGCATCGGTGCGGTAATCGTTGAACGTACCGTTGGTCTCATAGACCATTGCGGCGCGGTCGTGTGAATCAAGCAGTCCGCATTCAAGCACCGTACGATAGGCGTCGCTCCGCTGATCCACGTTGAAATCTCCGGTCAGGATGGCCGGCAGACTGTCGCCCAACTGAATAATCTTGTCGCGGATCAGCCGGGCGCTCTCTCGACGTGCCACCGTCCCGACATGATCCATGTGAAGGTTGAACATCAGAAATTCACGACCCGTAGGCTGGTGTCGGAAATGTCCCCACGTACATATCCTGACGCATGCCGCATCCCATCCCAGACCAGGCACTTCCGGATTTTCCGAAAGCCAGAAATCTCCATGATCAACCAGTTCAAACAGATCCTTACGATAGAATATGGCCGAATGCTCCCCTGCCTTGTCGCCGTCGTCCCTTCCGCGCCCGATAAAACCATAGCCGGGCAGTGCGTCATGCAGATCATCAAGCTGACTGCGAAAACCTTCCTGAGTGCCGAAAATATCGAAATCGTGGAATCTGATCAGATCGGCTACCACCTGCCGGCGCCGCTGCCATGAATCACCGCGGGCATCGTCGTCGGCATTAAGCTGTCTTATATTATATGTGGCTACATTAAATCTTGCGCTGTCGGCCGGCGATGCCGTCAGCACGGTGGCTGCCATGACCACCGCTATAAATGTGATTAATCTCATAATGTGTGACGATTTGTTTCCGCAAATTTACATATTTTTTTCAGAGCCACGCGATAATACTCTCTCAGGTCGCACATCGAGGGCTGCATATCCTACTGAAACTTAACAAAAATATTCGCTTCAAACGATCTCGCATCGTTTTGACCCAAGAAAAAATTTGGTTAATATTGTAAATATAACAAACCATATCTACCGGCAATGGATTACATAGCAAAAAAAGGATTTTCGCTGATTGCGGCTCTCGGCCTTACAATGAGCGTGCATGCGGGCGATGTATTGCCCGTAAGCTCATACAACAACGGAATAAATATTATCCCGGCGCCAGCAGATAAACACATTGCATCTTCATCTCAGCGATTATCAGGGATGGCGTATCGAAATCAAGAGATACCCACGGCTGACAGAGATCGGCAGTCAGCGCATCGACGAGTATGGCAACGAATATTCGGGGTATTATACGCAGGATGACATACGCGAAATCGTGAATTACGCTCAGGAGCAGTTTATTACCATAATTCCCGAAATAGACGTGCCGGGGCACAGTCTGGCCGCTATAGCCGCATATCCGGAGCTGGGCGACAACCTCACCCGTGTAAAAGGGACTAAACGCCGTGCCCCGGGGCTGCTGGAGGGCAAGCAACGCCACGACCTGTAAACAGTAATCCTGCATCAGTCCGAATAAAAAAGCTGGAATTTATTTGGCGGTTGGATAAATATTGGTTATCTTCGCTTCCGATGATAGAGGATTTCCTGACATATCTGCGTTGCGAACTCGCTTATTCGCTCAACACGATCGAAGCATACCGGCGTGACCTTACGGGCTGGCGCGATGACACCACATCGGGAGGACGCTACAGCTTCGACCCGGCGTCGGTCACGCTGCCTGACCTCAGGGAATGGCTCTTCTCACTGTCGAAACGAGGATCATCGCCCCGCACCATACGCCGCAAGGTGCAAGCTGTCAGAGCGTTCTACAGGTGGATGATGCGTTGTCGCGGGCTGGCATCAAATCCGGCCGCGGAGCTAACTCTTCCGAAACTTGAAAAACCTCTGCCTGTATTCATCAGACCTGAAGAGACTGCCGCAGCGCTTGACAAAGAGCTTGACATGAACGATTTCGAAGAGGTGCGCGACCGTCTGATCGTAGATATGCTCTATTCCACAGGCATGCGCTGCTCCGAGCTCACCGGCCTCACTGATGCCGGAGTAGATATCGGACGCGGTGAACTAAAAGTGCACGGCAAGCGTAATAAGGACAGACTCATCCCATTCGGAACAGAACTCGCCGACATGATCAGACACTACCGTACACTACGCGAACAGACAGCAGGCAGGAGCGAACTGTTTTTCGTCCGGGCCGACGGACGTCCGCTCTACCGTAAGCTGGTGTACAACGTAGTCCACCGCGCTCTCGAATCATCTACAGCCGTGCGCCGCAGCCCCCACGTGCTGCGCCATTCGTTCGCTACCGATATGCTCAACGACGGCGCCGACATCAATGCCGTCCGCCGTCTGCTCGGGCACGAATCGCTTTCAACAACGCAAATCTACACTCACATTACATACAGAGAACTTCAACAAAATTACCAACACGCACATCCACGTGCATTAAAAAAAGGAGGTCAATCATGGAAGTAAAAATTCAGGCAATCCACTTCGACATCGCCGAAAAGCTCGTAAGCTTCATCAACAAGAAAGCCCAGCGACTCGCACGCCACAATGTCAGCATCTCCACTGTCGACGTGACCCTCAAGGTCGTAAAGCCGGAGACAGCCATGAACAAGGAGGCGCTCATAAAAGTCACGGTGCCTCAGCAGGAGGACTTCGTAGCGACGAAAACAGCCGACTCGTTCGAAGAGGCCATCGACCTCAGCCTGGAGGCTATAGAACGTCAGCTCGAAAAGAAAAAAGACCGCAAATAATTAATCGGCCAACATCCCAGTGATCACATCCTTCTAAACAGAAGGCATGCCATCCGGAGTAAAGTCAAGGCGTCGTGTCAGGATTCAAACAATCTGACATGACGCCTTAATTATCGGAAACAGGTCGCCTATGATCATATGCTGCCTGACCGATTACAATGATTTAACAGCTATTTCATGACCGGCAGAGTCAAAAAAGAGCATTGCGGAGAGGAATTATTCGATGATTTGAAGTAACTTTGCATGACTAACCAATGTTAATTCACTTTTGAGGCACTCTCAATTATATATTTTGCTGACAGCCACGGCTATGCTTGCCGCCACAGCTTCAGCATCGCTTGCCGGGCCGACCGCCCGGCAACAACGCGTGCTGCCTGTCACTGCGCCCGACACCTTACATGGCATAGTCGCCGATTCCACAGCATCCCCCGGCCTGAACAGCGACTCGACCGATCTGTCTGGCATTCTCGAGCGACGCCGGATATCGCCTGATACTGTCGGCGACAATGAGCAGACAGGGCCGAGAATTTCACGCGTAAAAACCGATCTCGACAATCCTGTAGACATTTCGGCCAGCGACTCCATGGTCATTGTCGGCCGCAACAATGCCTATATCTACGGAAGCAGCTCCGTCAGCTACGGCCCCCAGAAAATTGATGCTGACGAGATCCATCTCGACATGGCCACTTCCACAGTATATGCGGTAGGTCGCCCCGACTCTGCCGGAGAAATCCAGGGGTCGCCTGTTTTCAATGACAACGGGACGGCATATGAGGCCAAAACCATGGAATATAATTTCAAATCGGAAAAAGGCATCATTACCGATATCATTACGGAGCAGGGAGAGGGTTATCTGACAGGCGGCCGTGCAAAAAAAATGGACGAAAACACCATCTTCCTGCAGAACGGCCGATATACCACCTGCAACCATCATGACAATCCCCACTTCTACTTCCAGCTCACAAAAGCTAAGGTTAAACCAAAGAAAGATATCGTTGTCGGGCCTGCCTATATGGTGCTTGCCGGGCTGCCTCTGCCTCTTGCCGTGCCGTTCGGCTACTTTCCATTCTCTGAAAAATACTCGTCGGGCATTATTTTCCCGACTTTCGGAGATGACTACAACCGAGGATTCTATCTGTCGGACGGCGGATATTATTTTGCCATCAACGACAATATCGATCTCGCTCTTACCGGTGAAATATACACCAAGGGATCCTGGGGACTGCAGGCCCGCTCGGCCTACGTAAAGCGCTATAAATACAGCGGATCATTCAATCTCAGCTACCTTAAGACCATCACAGGCGACAAAGGAGCGCCCGACTATCAGGCGATGACCAACTTCCAGGTGCTCTGGAGCCATTCGCAGGACGCCAAGGCCAATCCGGCGCTCAACTTCTCTGCGTCGGTGAATTTCACCACGTCGGGCTATTCCAGAAACAATCTTAACTCTTACTACTCCAACTCATTCACTGAGAACACCAAGAGCTCTACCGTCAATATGACCTACCGCAAACCGGGCTCTAAATGGTCGTTCTCCACGACAGCCAACATCGCGCAGCGCACCCAGGACTCCACCCTCGCCGTATCGTTTCCAAATGTGACAGTAAGCCTTTCACAATTGGCCCCTTTCAAACGCAAGCGTGCGGTAGGCGCCGAAAAATGGTATGAGAAAATCAAGCTCTCCTATTCGGGCGTGTTCAACAACTCGCTGACGGCCAAGCAGGATCAGTTTTTCAAGAAAAGCCTTATCAAGGACTGGCGCAACGGCATGCGCCACAGCATACCGATCTCCGCCACCTTCAATATATTCAACTATATCAACGTCACGCCATCGGTAAGCATCACCGACCGAATGTATACCATGAAGGTCAACCGTCAGTGGGATCCGAATGCATCGGTGGAGGTATGCGATACAAGCTACTCGTTTTATAACGTGTGGGATTTCTCCGCATCGGTGGCTCTTGACACCAAAATCTACGGCTTTTTCCAGCCGCTGCCCTTCCTCGGCGACAAGGTGAAGATGATACGCCACGTCATGACGCCCACCATTTCATTCAGCGGATCGCCCGACTTCGGATCATCATTCTTCGGATACTACGGCACATATCAGTATCCCGACGCTCAGGGAGTGATGCAGACGCGTCAGTATTCGAAATACCCCAACGCATTGTTTGGTGTTCCCGGCGTGGGACGCACTGGTACGGTAAGCTTCTCCTTGGCCAACAATGTGGAGATGAAAGTGAAGGACGATAATGATTCAATCGGCGAGCGGAAAGTGTCGCTCATCGAGAACCTTTCGGTCAGCCAGAGCTATAATTTCGCTGCCGACTCCTTGCGCTGGAGCAATATCAACACGTCGCTTCTGCTCAAGCTGATGAAAAATTTCAATCTGAATCTGTCGGCGACCTGGGATGTATATACCTATCAGCTCAATCAGGCCGGAAACCCGGTAAGGGTCAACCGCACGCGACTTCAGGCCGGCAAGGGACTTGCCAAACTGGCAAGCACCGGCACTTCTTTCTCCTATACGCTCAACAACAACACATTCAAGCGCAAGCGCGACAAAGACAAAAAAGACTCCGGCAAGAACGACAGAAACGGACGGAACCCGGGAGAAACGGATCCCGACGACCCGATGGCGAATGCTCCCGATGCCGACCGTGATCCGCGAGGCAACCGCGACACCGACATTGATCTTACGCCCGAAGGCTATATGAAATGGAATGTGCCCTGGAATCTGTCGTTCAACTATTCGATAGGATACGCCTACGGCAAGTTCAACAAGAAGAAGATGGACTATGACGGCAAGATAACGCAGAATCTCAGCTTCTCGGGCAACATACAGCCTACAGCCAACTGGAATTTCTCGTTCAGCGCCTCATACAATTTCGAGACCCATAAGATAGCTTACATGAACTGCAACATATCACGCAACCTTCACTGCTTCACGATGCGCGCAAGTTTCGTTCCTGTAGGCCCATACAAATCTTATAATTTCCATATTTCGGTCAACTCCTCGCTACTTCAGGACGTAAAGTACGACAAACGTTCGTCAATACGCAACGGAGTCACATGGTATTGACTTCCGAAACTGAATCATTTTTTCATAACCATGAAATACCTTAGAATAATAGCTGCCGCAGCTGCGGCTCTGGCCGTCATCACTCTTCATGGCCAGGAGTTCTCAACGGCCGGATTCTATGCCGTGCCCTCGTCGGGTCGCGACGTCTGGTCGGTCAATCCGGCATGGCGTTTTCATCTCGGCACCGCTCCGGGAGCGGAAGCAAAAGATTATGCAGCCGATTCGGCCTGGACGCGAGTGAATCTGCCCGACGGGCTCCAGCTTCTTCCTGCTGAAGCCAGCGGATGCGTCAACTACCGCGGTGAGGCATGGTACAGAAAATATCTCAATCTGCCCGACTCTCTTGCCGGCCGCAGACTGACTCTATATTTCGAGGGGATAATGGGCCGGAGCCGAGTATGGATCAACGGACGTGAGGCGGCCACACACTATGGCGGATATCTTCCGGTAGTCATTGACGCGACAGACCTTCTGGAACCAGGAGCGAGAAATGTGATCGCAGTAATGACCGATAACTCCAATGATCCGACATATCCGCCCGGAAAGCCTCAGGAAGCCCTCGATTTCGCATATTTCGGAGGCATCTACCGCGACTGCTGGCTCGTGGCGACAAACCCGGTTCATGTCACAGATCCCAATCTTGCCGGAGTAACGGCCGGAGGCGGGGTGCTTGTGGCGTTTGACAATGTAAGCGCCAAAAGCGCCGATATGAAGGTACAGGCCCACATAGCCAACGAAAGCGGCAAAAGATTCGACGGCACAGTAAGATATGAACTGAAAACAAAAGATGGAAATACGGCAGCTTCTGACCGGCGTCCCCTACATATAGCAAAGGGGAAAGCTGTCACTGCAGGAACTACCATAAAGATCGACAATCCCAGTCTGTGGTCGCCTGAACACCCGGAATTGTACAATCTCATCGTGACTGTCACCGACCGCGACGGCAACACTGTGGATGCTCTCCGGCAACGTGTGGGAGCAAAAAGCGTAGAGTTCCGCGGAGCCGACGGATTCTGGCTCAACGGCGAGCCATATCCCACTCCTCTTATCGGCGCCAACCGTCACCAGGACTTCGCCACTGTAGGCAATGCCGTCAGCAACTCGGCCCACTGGCGCGATGCTCTCAAACTGCGGCGTGCAGGAATGAAAGTGATACGCAATGCCCATTGCCCGCAGGATCCGGCTTTCATGGATGCCTGCGACGAACTCGGTCTGCTTGTCATTGCCAACACTCCCGGCTGGCAGTTCTGGAACGATGATCCTGTATTCGCCGAACGTGTATATTCCGCCATGCGTCAGCTCGTGCGCCGCGACCGCAATCATGCCTCGATATGGCTCTGGGAACCGATTCTTAACGAGACATGGTATCCGGCTGACTTTGCGAAGCGCGCCAAAGCCACTGTCGAGGAAGAGTACCCTTATCCGTCGTGCTGGTCGGCCTCCGACGCAGCTGCCCGCGGAGCCGAGGCATTCGACGTGCGTTTTGCCCACCCTGCCGGGGGCGACGCACATGATGCCGTCAAGGACACAGATCCTAAGATAAGCTATTTCACCCGTGAGTGGGGAGATAACGTCGACGACTGGAACTCCCATAATTCTCCATCGCGTGCCGCCCGGGCATGGGGAGAGATGCCACAGCTGGTGCAGGCCCTCCATTATGCTCAGCCAAGCTATACGTATACGGCTCTCGAATCGCTCGGACGCACGTCGCGGCAGCATGTCGGCGGCTGTCTCTGGCACTCCATGGATCATCAGAGGGGCTATCATCCCGATCCGTTCTATGGCGGAATCATGGATGCGTTCCGTCAGCCTAAACTGAGCTATGAGATGTTCCGTTCGCAGGTGCCAGTCGGAGAAGCCGACCCCATGGTCTATGTGGCCCACGCCATGACGCCTTTTTCACCGTCGGACGTGACGGTATATTCAAACTGTCCGGAAGTAAGGCTCACATTCTGCGAGGGGGGAGAGCCGCTGACATGGCGACGTGACTCCACTGAATCGAGAGGGATAGCTTCTCCGGTGATCACATTCAGGAATGTATATGATTTCATGACCGACAAGGAGCTTACCCGCAAAGGCAAGGGGAAGGATGTATGGCTGCTGGCCGAGGGCATTGTTGACGGCAAAGTTGTAGCCACTCACCGTGTGAGACCGGCGCGCCGTCCCGCCAAACTGATGCTCACGGCCGATAACGAAGGTCGGAGTCTGCGTGCTGACGGATCAGACTTCATAGTACTTGTTGCGTCGGTATGCGATGCCGACGGTAATGTCAAACGGCTGTCGGACGCTGTGGTGAGATTCGAAGCAGAGGGAGAAGGCATATTACTGGGTTCACCGGAAATGTTGACAAATCCAGTCAGGACTGAATGGGGTACAGCGCCGATTATTCTCCGTTCGACATTACGCCCCGGCAAGATAAAAGTAAAGGCCTCGGTATTGATCGAGGGCACCCACACCCCGGTAGCCGGAGAGATCATACTTGAGAGCATCGCCCCCGAAGACAAGCAGCTGTATGATGAGGCCGACGTTCCTCAGGCCGCTGGTCATACTGTGAGAAGTGCCGGTTCTTGCGTCACCGGATCGCGTGAAGCTACAGAAGCACTGCTCAAAGAGGTCGAACGCCAACAGTCGGAGTTCGGAGAATCGCGCTGACCGCCGTCAGTCGTCACGATTCTGCTTCTGCGGAGCGAGCAGACGATCAAGCCACGGGCCCACCCATTCCATCTTGAAATAATGGTTGGGCCCGTCGACATTTACCATCCGGTAGAATTCGTCGCGCGACAGTCCATCGGGCAGCGATTCATAGTCGGTTCGGTCAGCGGGATCAGCATATTTAGCATAATGATGCCATTCGAAAGCTTCGGGCGCTCCGGTTTTATCATAAGCATTTTCAATAAGCCGGAAATCGCGGTCGAGACCGCCCTCCGTGCAAATCACCGGACGCGGAGCAAGAGCCGCAACGATGTCGGGGAAGTCAAATTCAGTCAAGAATTCCGGTATCAGATGGCGGATGGAATTGGGATATCCGTGCCGTCCCTTGTCATCCCGTGCATTGAGCACCAGAGCCCGTTCACGTGTACGGCAGAGAAAATCATTGTAGACAAACGCATATATTGAGTCATCAAGCAGTCCGAGAGCCATCAGAGGCTCGGTGCCGAGAGAGAAACCGCTCACAATGATACGTTCTTTGTTGATATAGGGCTGAGTCTTCATCCAGTCGAGCACAACCTTGTCGTTCCATGAAGCCAGACCGAGATAGCTCCATCCCATCTCAAGCAGAAAACGCGACGGGGTGATGTCATCATACACTCCCTGGTCGGACTGCTCTCCGAAGCATGGATTGTCAACCACGACTGCCGTCAGCCCACGCCTGACCATGTGGAGTCCCATGGCCTGGCGCCGCACTATAGAGTCAGGAGCACCATCAAGCGAGAAATTGCCCTCACGCTCCCCTGCCAGCAACTCCTTGGTCTGACCGGAACCCGGAATACACAACACTGCCGCATGACTCGCATGGGCGCTATCGGGACGCATCACGAAGAAAGCTACCGGGTGCTCATCAAGCGGAAATGATTCCCAACGCTCCACCGTATATCCGTCGCGACGGGCCTCACATATCCTGCGTGGCAAAGCAGCTGGTGCCGCGGGATAGTTCATAAGCCTGCGCATGGCGGCCGACATCTCTTCTCTCCATGGCGCCAGACTGTCGGCAGGCATCGCAGGATCATATTGAAGGCGTGGTACGGCGCGCCTCATCAGCCGTTCTACAGCCGAGCGCGTGCTGTTGTAATCGTCATGTCCCGCAGAACGTCCGTCAGCAGCCGAAACCGTATCGATGCAAGCAAATACCGCAGCGACTGCCGCTGCCGAAACCATAAGATGATATATCCTCATAGATTTTAGAAATATAGACATATCCGCAAAATTAGAACATTTGACTCAAATCCTGATTACTTTCAACAATATTCCTCATCCTTCAGACAATTATTGCTTTGTCAGAATTACATATACCGGATGGTAAGTAAGAGTCGTGATGCCTTCTTTCAATATGGTGCGGGCGGCAACAATGCTCCCCGAAGATGAGGTGTTGACCCCTGTTAGACTCATGTGGCGCAACAGAGCCGATGGCGACTCGAACTCCACAGTAATCGACGGGCCATCAGTGATCTCGGGTTTCATCGAATCCGGCATCAGAGTCAAAAGTTCCTCTGGGCCGAAATATGTCGCCGACGGCCTCACTATCCCTTCAAGCTCTCTGAAAGTCTGACGCCCGAATGTAGACAACACTACCTGTCCGCCCTGACGGAGCACTCTGCCGCACTCTTCAAGAAAACGCCTTAACGAATTAAACCACTGCACTGATGCCGACGCGGCTATCGCATCGACCGACGCATCGGGCAAGCGGCGGATCTCAAGCTCGGCATCACATATCTTTTTCCCGCCGGGAAGATCAGGCCTCATATCAGCCAGATCCCAGAACGACAATTCCGCTCCTTCAAGCCATGACATATAGCATCGGGTAAACAACCCTGTACCGGGGCCGATCTCTACCACATCGCGTAGGATTCTGCCTGACGATGAGAGTCGCCACATCTCGGATAGGCGCCGAGCCATCTCCCTCTGCACCGAGGCCTCTTCATCGTAGGTCGGCGCGCCATGAGAAAAATTCCGTCCGACGGTCTCTTTATCAACTGAAGCCATGGAGAGCACCGTATCCCAGTGGGGATAATGGGGCCAGTCAGTCAATATTATATCAGGATGTCCTTTCCATGCATTAAGCTGACTGTCATAGGGAATTATACGGTCTGATGCCGAAACAACCACCTTATCCCACAGACCAATAGAGTCTTGCGCCGCCGGGGCATTGCATGTAAGGGATGATATAGATTCCAGCTCATGGCCCAGACAGCCCGTAGCGACATCTTCAAAAGACGGAAAAGAGTCACCGAGCTTAAACATGCGCTTTCGGAACTCCCTTACCGATTTGTCGGACAGAGTGCGCAGAGTCAGATCGAATACTCTCGGCGATATGCCGCGTGATTCATCCACAGGCCATGGCGTACCGTTCACGGCAATAGTCCTCGTCAGAGGGATGTCGGGATTAGAGGCAAGCCACCGGTGAGCGGCGGCTACGCCATATGACCACGCTACCACACATATCTCCTGATATTGGCCGATCGACTCTTCAGGCGAAAAAATGAAATCAGTGTAATCATACACTACCATCAGATCGAAACCCGGACGGGCAAATTCTCTGTAGAGCGATGGCCTTGTCGACCATCCGGCAAAAAGAATAATGAGCCGCTGCGACCCTTTGGATATCAGCTCAAATTTCATGGCGCAGCGAATCAATCAATGAGTCGATATCTTTCATAGTCATTGCAGCACTGAGGCTAATCCGCAGACGTTCGGTGCCGGGAGGTACGGTCGGCGTACGTATCGGAAGCACTTTCTGTCCGCGTCTTTTCAACGCCTGCGAGAGAGCGACCGCCCGATCGGCGCTGCCGGTAACGATATACTGAATATGGCTCTCGGCAGGAATAAGTTTTGAGCCGGCCGGAATAAGATCCATAAGACCCTTATGCAGCCGGGCGGCCAATATCCTGAGATGACGCCGACGCTCTTCAAGCATAGGCAGACGCTCCACCACAAAACGTGTCCATTCGGCATTGAGCGGCGGAATAGCAGTAGAGAATATGAGGCTGCGGGCGTTATTGACCGCATAACTCTTCAATGTATCGCTCATCACTGCAAACGCCCCTACCGAAGCCGCCGCCTTACCGAACGTGCCGACCAGCACATCAATGCCGTCCGGATTCTCTGAATCCATGCTGAGGCCAAGTCCGCCCGGACCGCTGACCGCGAAGGCGTGAGCCTCGTCAACATATAGCATCACCGAAGGGTAACGGCTTTTTATCGCAAGCAATGCATCTATATCCGGGCTGTCGCCATCCATAGAATACACACTCTCAGTCACGACAAGTATCCGGCTGTAAGCATCCGATTTCGATCTGACTATCGCTTCGAGATGATTCATATCGTTGTGACGGAATCGGGCAAGATCCGCGCCGGAAAGCTTGTAACCGTCGATGATGCTCGCATGCACAAGCTTATCGGCGACTATAAGCGTTCCCGCAGGAGCTAGGGCCGCAATCAGACCGGTGTTGGCATGATAACCGCTGTTGAAAAGAAGGGCCTTCCGCCCGTAGAGCCGTGCAAGTGTCTCCTCCAGGCGTTGATATGATATCTGATCCGACGCGAGCAGACGTGAGGCCGAGGATGTCAGCGACGGACGGTCATCACCCAGCGTCATGAAAAATTCATCCTGAAGATAACTGTCGGCTGCAAGGCCAAGATAATCGTTGGAGGTGAAATCCACCAGGCCATCGCCGCGCGAGTCGGGCGGAATGTTGCGCAGATTGCCGCTGCGGCCCAGCCGCTGGAGGCTATCCTCAATGCTTTCCATCGGCTTCTCCGGTTTCTTCAAGTATCTCCAGCATCTGCCCTGTCAGCGTGGCGAGATCGCTGTCGGAAATCACATACGGAGGCATTACATACACGTTGCGTCCGAAGGGTCTTACCCAGATGCCCCGCTCCACACACTTTTTCTGAAATATCCCCACATCGACCGGATGCTCCATCTCGACCACACCGATAGAGCCAAGCACTCTTACATCGGCCACACCGTCGAGATTACGGGCAGGGGCGAGGAGGGTGCGCAGGTTTGATTCCATGGAAGCGAGCCGCGAAGCCATATCCTCCTCCCTGAGCATTTTCAGCGACTCTATGGCTATGGCGCATGCAAGCGGATTGGCCATGAAAGTAGGGCCGTGCATCAGCACTCCGGCCTCTCCTGAAGAAATCGTGTCGGCCACATCCTTCGTCGTCATAACGGCACTCATAGTCAGATATCCGGCTGTCAGGCCTTTGCCTACGCACATTATGTCGGGAGCCACACCGGCATGCTCCCAAGCGAAAAACCGTCCGGTGCGCCAGAATCCTGTGGCGATCTCATCGAATATAAGATAGACTCCGTATTTATCGCACAATCGGCGCGCCTCGACAAGATACTGCGGATGATAAAACCGCATGCCTCCCGCGCCCTGTACCACCGGCTCAAGAATCAGCGCAGCTATTTCATCTGCATGCTGCCGAAGTGTCTGCTCAAGCGACTGCATTGCCTCCGGGCGCCACTCCTGGCCGAATCTCACAGAGGGCGACTCGACAAAAAATCTGACCGGGAGCGAGGATCCGAAAGCTCCGTGCATTCCTGTCACAGGATCGCACACCGACATTGCGTTCCAGGTATCGCCATGATAACCGCTTCGTATCGTCACAAAATTTGTCTTACGGTGTGATCCGCTCCGGGCAACCGACGCCTGAACGGCCATTTTCATGGCAACTTCCACCGCCACCGAACCGGAGTCGGCATAAAAGAGATTATGCATGCACGGCGGAGAGACCTCCAGGAGGGCCTTGCCGAGCTCGATGGCCGGCTCATGGGTAAAACCGCCGAACATCACATGGCTCATCTTTTCCATCTGACGCACTGCGGCTTCATTGATACGCGGATTGTTATATCCATGGATCACACACCACCACGACGACATGCCGTCGATCAGTTCGCGGCCGTCGGCAAGCCGGATTCTGACTCCTTCGGCTGACTCGACTTTATATGTTGGAAGAGGGTCGATTGTCGAGGTATACGGGTGCCAGAGGTGCTCCCGATCCCAGACATCATGTAATAGTGTACGTTGCATTGCGAGTAGTATTTCGCTACAAAATTAATCAAAAATAGCGTAGACGTAAAATAAACCGGCTATGGCTCGCGTTAGATAATCGTGAAACAGAAACCGAAGTCTATCAAACTCTCTGACCGACAGCCATCGGCCACCGATCATAAGCCCGCAGCTGATTCCGGCCCATACCCGATGACCGTCAGCATCATCAGGCAATTCGCCAGAGTATATCAGCCCGACGAACGCCTTCTTCCGGTTTTCCGTCAGGCTTTATATATAAACTGAACCACACCTGATGCCCCATCCGACCCTGAGGCCATACACGGCCTCATTTTTTGTTTGGTATTTTGAGCTTTAAGTCATAATTTTGTATTCTGAAACAAAATACATATCCAATATGAACAGAATATCCACACGCGTAGAGTCGCTTTCGCCCTCTCAGACCCTTGCCATGTCGCAAAAAAGCGCCGAGCTCAAAGCCAGCGGAGTCGATGTAATCAATCTCTCTGTAGGAGAGCCTGATTTCAATACCCCCGAACATATCAAGGAGGCGGCAAAACGTGCGATTGACGATAATTTCACATTCTATACTCCGGTACCGGGATATATGTCACTCCGCAAGGCGATAGCCGCGAATCTTAAGGATACCGACGGCGTCGATTTCGCGCCGGAACAGATCGTAGTGTCTAACGGCGCAAAACAGGCGCTCTGCAATGCGGTGCTCGCTCTCGTAAATCCCGGCGACGAAGTCATCATCCCTACTCCCGCATGGGTAAGCTATGTGGAGATGGTCAAGCTGGCCGAAGGCACCAACGTGCTCGTGCCTGCCGGCATCGAGCAGGACTTCAAGATCACCCCGAAACAGCTTGAGGCAGCTATCACTCCGCGGACTAAGCTTATTATTCTCTGCACGCCCTCCAATCCGACAGGCAGCGTCTATTCGCGTGAGGAGCTGCAGGGTCTGGTCGACGTCATCAGCCGTCATCCCCAGATCATTGTCATAGCCGACGAGATATATCAGCATATCAACTTCACCGGAAGCTTCACTTCTCTTTCGGCGTTCCCCGCAATCGCCGACCGAACGGTGGTGATCAACGGAGTGTCGAAAGCATATGCCATGACCGGATGGCGCATCGGATTCCTTGCCGCTCCCCTTCCCATAGCCAAGGCCTGCTCCAAACTGCAGAGTCAGTATACATCCAATCCCTCGTCGATAGCACAGAAAGCAGCAGAAGCGGCATATCTCGGTCCGCAGGACTGCGTGGAGGAGATGCGTAAGGCCTTCGAGCGTCGCCGCGATCTGGTAGTATCCCTCGCAAGCGAGATACCCGGACTAAAAGTCAATCGTCCGCAGGGAGCATTCTATCTTTTCCCCGAGGTTTCGGCCTATCTTGGCAAAAGCTTCAACGGCAAGGTCATCGATACCGATTCAGATCTGGCTATGTACCTTCTCGAAGAGGGACACGTGGCCACGGTGGCAGGCTCAGCCTTCTGTCTGCCGGGATATATCCGTCTGAGCTACGCCACATCCGACGACAATATCCGTGAAGCGATGCGACGTATAGGTGAAGCTCTATCGCGACTTCAGTAATCACTTGTTTCTATGAAATCCACCCGATTATTTATACTGGCGGCCATCTGTATGATGGCCGCCGCTTGCAACAGGGAGGTCGAACTGCTCGACACCGTTCCCGCCGACGTCGACGCTCTGGCTCGTCTTGACATCAACAGGATCGCATCGGAATGCGGCCAGTCACTGCCTCCTGCTTTTGCTGAAAAGATAAGTCGTTTCAAAGGGGCCGTTGACCTCTCGGAAATATTCATGATAGTCGACGCCGGCGGACGGGACATCTGGCTCACAGGCACCGTGACGGATGAGGATTCGCTCAAAATCGCTCTCGGCGAGCCGTCGGCGAAAGATTCCGACGGCTTCACGGCCTACCGGTCTGCTAACTCTCTGAAGGCCTATACACGCAACAGACAAGTGTGGATAGCGGCTGGATCATCCATGAGCTCGCCGGCGGCGATGGTGAAGAAAGCGACAGATCCCGATGGCGACGGCAGTATACTGAAAGTGCCCGGAGTCGGTGATTTCCTGCGTCGTCGCCAGATGCTGGCAGGTCTGGCTGTAGCCGGAAAGAATTTTACCGACCAATGGCAGTGCATAGAAATGGACATTGACAACAATGCACTGATTTTCGATCATTTCCGTGTTAACGACAATGGCATGGTAGCTCCGACTGCCGGTCTGGAACCAATCAACACTCGTTTTCTCAATTATGCACCGAAGCCTGCAGCCCTTCTGATGGCCGCAGGCATTGACAGGGACAATGTAGACTGGGATGCCATAGGCAAGGCTGTCGGCATGATCGGAGGCTTCACTTATTATGGATTTTATGAGGCTATTCTTCCGTATCTGAAAGATATCGACGGCACGATATCCGTAGTAGCAGCTCCGACCGGAGAAAATCTGCTGACCGATCTCGACGAGGGCGCGGTAAGGTTCATAATCATGGCGCAGATGCCGGCGGCAGCCGCCGACAAAGCCATGCAGACAGTCAGCTCCTATGTAGGAAAGCTGGGGTTGCCTGTCAGCAAAGCTGCTGACGGGTCACTGTCTGTAGGCTTCGGAAGCTATCGGTTTCATGCGGCGTATATCGACGGATGCCTCGCCATATCTAATTTCATGCCTTCAAAGAGTACTCCCGAGGGCCCTCTCGTCGACATGATCAAGGGCAAGCTCGGAGCCGCTGTCCTCACGATCGACCGATCGACTCTGGAGGAGTTCATCCCTTCGGCCGGATACGGAATCACCGTTGCTGCAGAAGTAGGCAATACCCACAATATGGTGACCCTCCGTCTGACCGAATGCGGCGACAGCCCTATCCTTCCCACTCTTATCCGAACTTTCAGCAAAATCGCCGAATGATACAAACCATTTCAATCCACGGCCTGGTCCCTGAGGTATTTGCTGATGAAAACGCCGGACTGCAATCTGACATTTGGCTTTCCTGCCGGACGATCACGATAGACCGGGGGAGCCGTGTGCTTGTCGAGTCGTCGTCAGGCAAGGGCAAGTCATCACTTATAAGCTTCATTTATGGGCGACGGACGGATTACAATGGCATGATAGCTTTCGACGGTAATGATATCAGAAAGTTCGACAAGGCGCGTTGGACTGCCCTCCGTCGACGGGCTCTGGCATGGCTGCCCCAGGAGATGCTGCTGTTTCCCGAGCTCACCGCTCGTGAAAACGTGGAGATAAAAATGTCACTCACTGGATGGAGATCTACTGAATGGATCAAAGAGGCTTTCGAACGCCTTGGAATAGCCGACCGCATCGACACGCATGTTGGACGGATGTCGGTGGGACAGCAGCAACGCGTGGCCATCATACGTGCAATGGCTCAACCCTCGGATTTCATGCTTCTCGACGAGCCGGTAAGCCATCTTGACACGGAGAGCAACCGGGCTGTCTCAGCTTTCATCGAAGAAGAAGCCGCCTCCACTGGGGCCGGCATCATCGTGACCTCAGTCGGGAATCCACTCCTGCTCAATTACACAACCACTTACACTCTATGACCGACAGCAAGCTTCTCGGACGGCTTCTGCGCCGCAACATCAGTCTTGGCCAGATAGCTGCTTTCGCGGCATCAAGCCTTGTAGGACTCGTCATAATACTGACTTCTATCAAATTCTACACTGACATTACGTCGACATCCTCTGCCGATGGATCGACCGACTATCTGGTGATCTCCCACGGTGTGAGCGGCGTAGGCAGCATCACCGGCGGCGCCGAAGGATTCACCGTCGAAGAGATAGAACGGATGAAAAATCAACCATGGGTAAAACGGCTGGGCATCTTCACCACCGCCGGGTTCAGTGTCAGTGCCGGCATCGATCTGGGAGACAACAGCCTGTCGACCGCTCTGTTTCTCGAATCGCTACCCGACGAATTTGTGGAGACCGATCCATCTCAATGGCAATTCACGCCCGGAACGACGGATATCGTGCCTATCGTCATAAGCAAGGATTATCTGGCGCTATATAATTTCGGATTCGCTTCATCAAGGGGTCTGCCGCAGATAAGCGACACGATGAGCGGCCTGCTCCCGATCAATCTTACTGTAGCTGGCAATGGCCTGCGCCACACGTTCAGAGCACGAATAGTCGGCTTTTCCAATCGGCTCAACACTATCGCGGTGCCCCAATCGTTTATGGACTGGGCCAACAGCGTGTACGCCGGCGGCGAAACAGAGATGCATCCGTCAAGAGTCATTGTCGAGACTGACAATCCGGGCGACCCGGCGATAAAAGCATATCTGGCTGACAACAGTTACGATCTCGGAGGTGACAAGGCCTTCGCAGGACGCGCTTCGATGATAGCCGGTGTGCTCACCGCCATAATAGCAGGAGTGGGTGCTGTCATCACACTGCTTTCGTTCGGACTGCTGCTGCTCAGCGTATGGCTGCTGCTGTATAAAAACCGTCAGACCACCGAACTGCTGATGCTTGAGGGATTCTCAGCCTCACAGATCGGCGGCTACTACAGCCGGCTGATTATGGCAGTAAACGCCGCGCTGCTGATCATAGCGATCGCAGCCATGGCAGCCATATCCGGCTCATGGACAGGGCCGCTCGAAAGCGCGGGCATATCAGGAAGCTCACCCATGAAAGCAATCGCCGCCGGAGCGACCGTCAGCATCATTATGACATTCGGAGCCATTATCGCGATCAGACGCACGATAGACCGTTCCTTCTCGCCAAGACGCTGACCGCTTCCCATACCGACAACAGAAATGCGGATGCCACTACCCTGAGGTGGCATCCGCATTTCAATTATCATCAATCGGCTGAAGAATCCTCCCGATTCAATGGAGTATGCTGTCGGCGACCTGTTGGGCAAGATCGCCGTTATCGGCGCAATATTCCCAATACATGGCGCCGAGCATTCCTTTCTCCTTGATGTAATGAAGTTTTGCAGCCATCGAACGCTGATTCTCGAAGCCCATGAGTATGCGTCCGCTGACGGAGTCGGCCATATAGGGGGTCTCGGCGATGGAGTCATAGATCTCCACTGTGCCGGGAAGCACTTTAAGATCCTTGTAGTCCATATAGTCGGGATAGGGATCCACTCCGCGGCCATAGAACGGAAGGCCGAGCACGAGCTTCTCCGCGGGGACTCCTGCAGCGAGATGAGCGCGGTAGGCAGAGTCAGCCGAGTGATTGCCCGATGCCTCGCTTGCATAAAGAGGAGCATGGGGGCGTCCGCTTGAAGCCGGCGACATGTCATACGACATGATATTGACGAAATCCACATAGGGCATTATAGCCGGGAAGTCGATATACTTTCCGCTCCAGATGGTAGCGAGCGTGAGCAGACGG
>CALHWU010000190.1 GCA_938039795.1 uncultured Muribaculaceae bacterium | reverse complement strand
AACCGGGTAAGGGGAAATATACGCTTTATTTTATCTTAAATGAAAGAGCCGTGCGGCCATGGCGTGAACCGCTTTGAAGTTTGGCGAAAAAGTAGTAATTTCGCAGTCGCAATCCGGCTCTGTAGTTCAACGGATAGAATAGAGGTTTCCTAAACCTTAGATAGGGGTTCGATTCCCCTCGGAGCTACTTTTTGACAACAGCAAAGGCCTGCGGAATAACCGACAGGCCTTTGCTGTTGTCTGGGATATGATACGCTTTCAGCTACGGGTAAAAGTATGCAATAGCCATTCAAACGGCGCATGCATGATCATTCTCGGGCCTGAATAACGCATCACCGCTCTGATAGCCTTGCGGCGGTCAGGGACATAGCAATGCACCGGACACAGCCGACACGAACTTTTTGACTGGCCATAGCGGCACCTGTCGAGTCGATGAGAAGCATAATCAAGCAGTGAGGCGCAGTCGTGGCATAATGTGTCGCCTTCCATGACTTTGTGGCGGTGACCGCGGCAATATATGCCGATCATGCGGGCCACTGTTTTCTTTTCACGCTCTATACGGGTCATTCTTATGACTTACTTGAGCTCTACGAGCCTGTATTGCTGCCGGCCGAGGCCGAGCTGCTCGGCATAGTCAAGCATGTGCGGGCCGCGACGGGCCTCCATACGCTCGATGAGATGCTGTTTGCCATGGTCGGGCGACTGACGCACTGCGTCGACACAGGCGCGGTCTACAGCTACTGGATCGAGCGATGCGAAAATACCGAGATCGGCGAGTTCGGCAGGTGCGGGGTTGCCGTTGCAGTCGCAGTCGACCGACAGATTGTTGGCCACATTGATATAGACTACTTTGTCGCCAATATGGTCGATGATGGCTTCGCAGGCCTCTCCCATCGACTCCTGGAATATGGAGTCGGCCGGTAGGTTGTTCCACAGCTCTGCCGGATTGGCCGTCTTGCCTGCCGTATGCACCCAGGCTTTGCCGTCGGCCGATGCTATGCCGATGGCCATGTTTTTGAGCGCTCCGCCGAAGCCGGCCATCTGATGGCCTTTGAAGTGTGATAGCACCACCATGAAGTCATAGTCGAGGAAGTGGCTTCCCACGAGGTCGTAAGGCAGATGGCGGTAGGTCTTGACGAGAAGCGTGTCGGATCCGATTGAGTCCATGATGTCGACCGGAGCGATGGCGGTATATCCATGGTCGACGGCTGTCTGATAGGCGGTCGTCGGGGTGGAGCGTGAGCCTCCGTAGGCAGTGCAGCATTCCACGAGGGTGCCGTTCACTTCATCGACGAGCGGCTTGATGAGTTGCGGATCGAGCTGATTGGATTTTTTAGATTCGCCTGTGGAGATCTTTACGGCGACTTTGCCCTCTGCCTTGCGGCCAAGGGCGGCGTAGATTTTCAGGAGGCTTTCCGGCGAAATCTCGCGGATGAAATAGACTGTGGGCAATGTGTCGGCTGGTGCGATACTGTCGGCTGCGGCTGTAGCTGAAGCGCCGGCGGTGGCATTGGAGCTGCATGCGCATGCGGCGGCGAGGACTGCAGCGGCCATGGCGCCTGTCAGGAGATGTTTCATTTTCGTATAAGTTATGCTTTTAAGTTAATATCTGTAGGTCAGTAAGCGAGATTTATCCTTATTCCGGCCATGAATGTGGCACGTGGCATCGGGTAGCCTGCGTTGATCTCATATTTCTGTGCGAGCAGGTTCTCTCCGCGTCCCCAAAGCGAGAGCCATTCCGTGGCCGAGTATTCAATCCGGATATCGAGAATGGTAAAAGATTCCTTCTCTATCGGACTTACGGATTTGTAAAGGCCTGCGATGTACTGCAGTCCGGCGCTGGCGGTCCAGCGCTTGTCAGTGAAGGAAGCTGATGCGGAGAGCTTGTGGACAGGAGCGGCTATCACTGGGCGGCGCATATCGACATAGCTGTAGTTGGCGTCGACGTGCCACGATGGTGTCAGCTCCAATGTGGCTTCCGCTTCCACTCCGCGGTTGATGAGGCGGCCGGAGTTGACGTTGAGCGGCGTGGCTCCTTCTCTCGGCACGGTGAGTATGATGTTGTCGGCGTCGATAAAGAAGAGGTTTGCTCCATATTCAAGTCTGCCTCCGAACCTGGTCTGGCGGAATGCGATCTCGTAGGTCCACGATGATTCAGGGCGAAGGTCGGGATTCGCGGGGCCGAACATGTACATCTCCCGGAGTGTGGGGTAACGGAACCCTTTCCCGGCCGATAGTTTGAGCGAAATGTCGGCCGGGAGCGAGACGGCAGCTCCGAAACGGGGTATCCATTGTGTGGCGCGGCCGTCGAGATGGTCGGCGCGCAGGGCGGCCGACAGAGTGAGGCGTCCGAGTGTCTGCCGCATATCGGCATATCCGGCATATTCTGCGTGCCATTTGTCGACAATCTGTGCCGACGTCCCGGCCGATGCCCCTTCCACAAATTTGTTGCGGGCTTTGCCGCTGAATCGGAACCAGTCGGCTCCCAGGGTAAGCATATTGCCGTTAAACAGGTTTGCCGACTGCCACATCGAAGCTCCCGCCATGTTGTCGTCGGAAATGAACCGATATGCTCGCGGTGATGCGCCGGCGGCATATCCGTCGTTGATCCAGTGGTGGCCCCAGTTGAAAAACAGACTGATAGATCCGCGGGTCTTCCCGTAGTTGTTGTCGGCGCCGGCCGAAGCCGCTCCACGGGTGATATTCTGGTCGGCGTCGGTCAGCGGTCGGCTTACCGGTCCAGGATTGGAGGCCGTGAAGTTAGTGAGATCAAAATCGGCATGGGCGCGCCAGTGAGCTGACATATCCGCAGCGGCACGTGCGAATGCGGTGCGTTGCGTGAATCGCATGTCGGGCCGGTTGTTGTCGGTGCGTACCAGAGATCCTCCGAGCGTGCCTTCGGCGGCGCCTTTGCGTCCTTGCACAGTCAGGTCGCTTTCAAATGTGCCATATGAACCGCCTGCAAGGTTAAGGGTCGCTCTTATGCCGTCGGAGGTCATACGTCGGCTGATGACGTTGATCACTCCGCCCATGGCGTTGGATCCATAGATGGTTGAAGCCGGGCCTCTTACCACCTCAACCCGTTCGGCTGTCGCCGACTGGAGGGCATCGGCTATCGGATGGCCGAAAATGCCGCTGTACTGCGGATGGCCGTCGATAAGGGTCATTACCTGGGCGGAGCCTCCCGACAGACCGCGCACAGCTATGTTGCCGGCAGATCCGCTGCTGATTCCGTAGCCGTATACGCCTCTTGAGGTTGTGAACAGTCCGGGAATCCTGCGGGTCAGTACGGGCAGCAGCGACGGCTGGTGGCTGCGCTCTATTTCGCCGCGCCCCACCACGCTTACTGTCTGCGACAGCATGGCCGGATTTGAGGGCGCTCTGGTGCCTGTCACGACCACTCCGTCAAGCATCCTCGCGGTCAGGGAGTCGGTGGTCTCGGCATGCGATGTTCCGCAAGCTCCGATGATTGCTGACAGTGATAATGATAATAACGTTTTCAATTCAAATATTAAGTTTTTTACAAGTTTAACAGGAGTGGAACGTAAGCGGCGGTAGTAGTGTTGATTAACCGATTCGAAGCCTGATCCTTAGTCTGTCGGTCGAAATGTCTGCCGCCAATGAAAACGTTGCAAAATTAATCAAATTTGCCATTCGGCCGGGCCGCTTCTGTAAAAATGGTATGAAAAACCGTTTTTATGGTTGAATAATCGGTGCTTTATCGGGTTGCAGCCGAAATATTTTGCTAATTCTGGAAGATTTTTATACCACTTTATTAGCAAGCAGTTCTGAGGATAAGGTAAAAATGAGGTAATGATTTGGCAACCCTGTCTATTTCTACGTTCTGCTGTGAGTTGCTGTCAATGTCTCTCGTCTTGGTACAAAAGTAGCAATAAAAATCGGATACACATCAAAATGTCCCATGATTTTTATCACAGGACGTTTTTTATCTTCGCTGAATAATCCGGTTTAACCGTTACTTCTATTTTCGGCAAGTTGCGGGCTATGATTGCTGAAATTTATACTTTAATCCATACTCTTCCAACTTGCTATACAGCGTTGTACGTCCGATTCCGAGCAATTCGGCGGCAACCTTGCGGTTTCCGTTTGCCTGCTTCAACGCGCGTAAGATGCGTTCCTTGTCCTCCGCATCGTTTCGCAAGGCGAAGCTGACAGGTGAGGTCGGTTTCGTTACGGCAAGTTCCAGATGCTCTTTCATGACAACTCCCGTCTGTGCCTGCAACACCGCGCCCATTATCTTCTGCCGAAGCTCACGGACATTACCCGGCCACGGATGGGTCAGCAATGTCTTACGGGCTTCCGCATCGAACCCAGTCACGCTACATTCCAATTCATTGTTGGCAATCTCACGGAAGAACTCCGCCAACGGCATGATGTCCTCCTGACAGTCACGCAAGGGCGGAACAGTTATCTCGAAGTCGTGCAAACGGTACAGCAAATCCTGTCGGAAACGTTTTTCAATGACCGCTTTCTCCAGATCCTCGTTGGTGGCGGCGATGATGCGGACATTGAAGCTCTTGTCCGTCTTGTCACCTATAGGGCGGTATCTCCGTTCCTGTATGGCACGGAGTAACATCTGCTGGGTTTCCAATGCGAGATTGCCTACCTCATCCAAGAACAATGTGCCACCCTCTGCCTCATTGAAGTATCCTTTCTTTGTGCTGTCCGCACCCGTAAACGCGCCTTTGACATGTCCGAAGAATGCCGAGGGAGCAAGGTCTTTGGAGAGTGAACCGCAGTCCACAGGCACAAACGGTTTCCCTGCCCTTTTGCTCTTATCATGCAGATGGTGGGCG